>JAFAVN010000141.1 GCA_019242435.1 Verrucomicrobiota bacterium
CAGTCGTGCGGGATCGGTATCCACGAGAACGACGTTCAACTTGGCAGCGGCAAAGATCGCGGCGATCGCCGTGCCCATTAGACCGGACCCAATGACAGAAGCACTGGAAAATGTAGGGCTGGAAAGTCTTGGCATGATTTCAGGAGAACCCAAAAGGCGTTAGCTCGCAAATTCTGGGAAGCGCAGAAGTGCGGAAGTCCTTCTCTTCCACTTGCGTAACGCCCAAATGGGCGGTAGGAACCTCACCTTTGAAATCTGAGGAGTTTCAGTAATCTAGTAAAATGATCAGTTCCGAGGTGTCGCAGACGAAACAGAAATTTGATTCCCATTCACCGAGGGTGCGTCTGAAAACCTCTTTCGGTACGGCTTTGGTCCAGGACCAACTTACCCATGAAGATCGGGTCGCATTCGAATTCGGATTCCGCCGCTACGCACTCGATCATCGCTATTACGAGATTACGCATCTGGCCCTAACCAGCCATTTCGATCATCTTTATTTGATACTGAAGGATGCGGGAGGAAAGACACGAGCTGTTCAGCCGTTCTTATTTGTGCGGCAGGACCTCGTGATGGGCACTCCCGCCTTGGTCCGGCGTTCCATTGAACCAATTCGAAAGGTGGCTCCCTGGTTTCTACGGCTGCCGATGATGATGATTGGCTGTTCTGCCGGAGAAGGAGATATCGCGGCTGACTTGGTTTCCGGTGACATTTCCTGGACCGTCGATGCCCTGCAGGGGTCACTTCCCAAGGTGGCCAGAGCGCTGGGAGCGTTCATGATAGTATTTAAAGACTATCCCAAAAGCTATCGTTCCAGTCTCGATCGCTTGTCCGCTGCCGGGTTCACGCGTGTGCCCAGCATGCCCGCTACCGGCCTGGATCTGGATTTTCGAGATTTCGAAGATTACCTGAGCCGGAAACTAAGCCATGCGATGCGAAAGAACTTGCGACGCAAGTTCCGTAAAGCAGCTGCCGGTCCACCTATCACATTTGAGGTCTGCACCGATATCCGGCCGCACCTGGACGAGGTTCTGCCGCTGTACCGAGCGGTTTACGAACGCGCTTCCCAGAAATTTGAAGAGCTGAATTCCAGCTATTTCTCTCAGCTGAGTCAAGAAATGCCCGATCGCTCGCGGTTCTTGGTGTGGCGGCAGGGCAACAAGATCGTCGGATTCGCTTCCTGTATCGTGTATGACGGAGTTCTGCGGGATAATTATATCGGATTGGACTACAGCGTAGCGTTCGATCAACACCTGTACTTTGTCACTTGGCGTGACACGGTTTCCTGGGCCATGGAGAACGGTTATCGCCACTATCACAGCGCCCCTCTCAATTACGACCCTAAGCTCCATTTTCGAATGGAGCTCGAACCATTGGACCTCTACGTGAGAGCGACGAATACGTCGTTCAACCTGATTTTACGCCGCCTTCTTCCGGTACTGGAACCGACTCGCTATGACCCGGTCTTGCAGAAATTTCCCAACGCGGCCGAGCTGTGGTGAGGAAGGAGTTCAGGGAGTGCAGGAGTATTGAGGAGACTTTCCGGATTATTCAAGACTGAGGCGGTCGACTGCTCCATAACAGCGGTTCTGCCGCTAATCGAAACTCCTGAACTCCTGAACTCCTTGAAATCCTTCCCCCACCTGTGGCAAGATCGCGCGCGTGGTTTCCAGGAGATTCCTGTTCGTAGCGGTTTCCTTAATAATCCTGCTTGCCGGCTGTGAGCTGACGCCCACCCCGTCTTATACTTATGAATACATCCCCGGTCATACCGCGACCGTTGACGGAACGGCGCTGGCTAGCCCACCCATGATTGCACCGTTTACGGTCCGACAAGCAATCGCTGCCGGCAATGATTTAATCGGTAAGCCCTACCGTTATGGTGGCGGTCATCATGATTTTTATGACAACGGGTATGATTGTTCTGGAGCGGTTTCTTATGTGCTGCATGCAATAGGCCGTCTCGAAACCCCGACTCCATCGGATAGTTTTCGCGGTTACGGCGAGCGCGGCCCCGGACGCTGGATCACGGTTTATGCAACCCGCGGCCACGTCTTTTTGGTGGTTGCGGGTCTTCGATTCGACACCGGATATGGCGAGCAAGCGCATGGTCCCCATTGGCTGATGCGCAGCCGGCCGGCCGGGGGCTATGTGATGCGGCACCCTGTAGGATTATGACATGAGTAGTGAGTAATGATTGGTAACTGGGAGGAGCTGGAATCTAGGATCTAATTCGCCAAGCTGATCTACCCCGAGCCTGGCGCCCACGCATCACCATTCACCAATCACCGATCACGTCTCGCTCAGCACCCTGGCCGCCTTCAATTGTTATTGGTCACTCCAAGCCGGCGGGCTTGGGCGAAGTCCGCATTGGCTCTGTCGCCTTGGCCTTCACGCTGGTACGCTAACCCACGATGGTAATAGGCGCGGCCGTAACTCGGGTTTAGTTGGAGAGCCGTATCATAATCGTTAATGGCATCATCCAACTGACCTTTTTGAGCAAAAGCCAGCCCTCGGTTGTAATACGCTAGCAGGTAATTTGCATCTCGCCGGATAGCCTCGTTGTAGTCAGCGATCGCCTGATCAATTTCTTTTAAAGAAACGTGGCACAGACCCCGGTTATTATAAGCATCCAGGAAATTATCGTTTATCTCGATCGCAATACTATAGTCACCGATTGCTTTTTGAGAGTCCCCGAGTGTGGTAGCAGAGGGCTCGATTGTAGTAGGCATTTGCATATCTGACGTCGCGCTCGACTGCCGCCGTGTAATCCGAGATGGCGGCACTGTACTCTTTTTGGTAAAAGTGCAGAATCCCTCGATTATAATAGGGATCCGCATATTTCGGATCTGCCTGCATCGACTTCTGATATGCGTCAAGCGATTGTTCCACGTCACCTTTGTCATAATAGGCCAATCCCAGATTGTTGTAGGCCCGACCGGCGTTGCCATTTAGACGCAACGCGTGGTTGTAATCCGCAATGGCGCTGTCGTAATCCTTCTCTTTCCAATAAACGATTCCGCGATCGTTGTAGTTGTTGGGATTATCAGGTTGCAGACTGATTGCCCTATTGTAGTCGTCGAGAGCTCGACCGTATTGCGCAAGGCCCTTGTAGCAGCTGGCGCGTTTGCTGTAAGCCTCCGAATTCTTCGGATCGAGCCGGACGGCGACGCTGTAATCGATAACTGCCGCTTGATAATCACCCTCTCTCTCATGAGCAAGTCCGGAAGCCATTGCGCTGGCGACATCCGTGGGCGAGGAGCGGGGAGCCTGCTTATCCTGCGGTGGCGATCTGAACGCCGAAAAAGGTGTATGGGTGATCGACAGCCTCGGACTCCTAGCCGCAAGATGCTCTTTTTTATGAGTTTGGCTCATCACGAACGCTGCGATCAACCCGAAACCGGCTAAGCCTCCAACCAAAAGAAATACGACTGCTGAGATG
>JAFAVN010000143.1 GCA_019242435.1 Verrucomicrobiota bacterium
TGGCTACCGTTCGGTTAAATGAGGTTCCATCCTCGTGAAATCTGTGGGCAGCTTATATGCCAGTCGCTCGATGGCGAGGAAGCGATCCCCTCGGTATGAGGGACCGTCCTCACGGAACAAAGGTCCCAGGCAGCATCGTCTCCGCCACTTTACCGTTGATCAACATCACCCGATAGCCGAATGCATCTGGTCTCGAACAGACTACCTTAACCAGCTGTCTACCGATAAAATGCAGGCCGACTCCGTCATCGATTCCGTATCCTTCATTTACTTTGCCCGCTGCCAGACATCGGTGAAACGTCTCGCGCCGACCTGGTTCATCGTAGTGCGGAGAAGCCGTGCCGGGTAGAAGGCCAAGACACTTAAGCGGATGCAATTCTCCTGCCACAACCGAATCGCTGACTGCCTGCTCAAACCAGCAAATTGCACCTGCGCTAATTCCGCAAAGGAGCTTGCCGGTTTCCCACGCTTCTCGCAATGCCCTGTCCAAACCTCGCGCTCGCCAGACGGCCAACATTTCCCGAGTATTTCCGCCTCCAACATAAATGATGTCGTTTTGCCAGATCTTTGCGATCGGGTCTGCCGTTTTCTCGTCCGAAAGCGCCAGGTGAGACGGACGGCACGGTAGCTTCTCGAAAGCCGAATAGAATCGATTGATATAGTCTGCACTATCACCGGTCGCAGTTGGAAGGAAGCAGACCCGCGGTTCCCCATCGGATGAGCGCCATGAGGAGAGGATGTAGCGATCCAAAGTCAGATTGTGCGGCTCCATCGAAAAACCGCCTCCACCCAGGGCAATGATTTGGCTTCGTCCGGGTTCAATGCATCGAGTCATAAGTAGGAGGCATACCGCCCTTGGTCATTTCGGTTGCCTCCGCGGTGCCGAATTATTCATTCGCGGAGAGCGGCTATTGGATCGATGCGAATCGCCCGAAATGCCGGTAAGAGGCAGGCTAATAACGCAGCAAAACCAAGTACTAAGGTGCTGATCGCGAGTGTTAATGGGTCAGTAGGCGATACACCGTACAGGACGTTCCCGATCAATTGGGCTAACCCAATGCCCGCTATAATGCCGATCAGAAGCCCGAGGCAGACAATTCGAAGGCCCTGGCTGGTTACGAGTGTAACTATATTGGCCGGTTCAGCACCTATGGCGATGCGGACCCCGATTTCCCGAATCCGCCGGCTGACGGAATAGGAGACGACAGCATATAACCCGATGGCTGCCAGCAGTAGCGCCACTCCGGAGAACAAACTCACCACTACTAAAGAAAGTCGCTTGATGGTAAAGCTTCTGGCAATTCGATATTCGTAAGGTCCGACATCAGTAAGTGGCAGGTCCGGGTCGAGATTGGCTACCACTGTCCGCAGTGCAGGGATCAGGGATCCTGGATTACCCGTTGTTTGCAGGATCAAAGTGGCGCCTCCCAGGAAGCTCCCGAAATTGCCTACCCTCTGGCTGTAAGGAAAGTAAACCTGAAACGAGGTTTGCTGAACTTCCGGATCATTATGTCGCGCATCTGCTACCACCCCAACGATAGTACTCAGATACCGTGGTTTTCGATAGAGGTCACCCAAGTTATCGAGTTGTTTACCGATTGGATCTTGCCCTGGGAAATAGCGTTGAGCAATGCTCTCGTTTATGATGACCGTATTTTCGGCGCCTGGTTGGTCGCGATTATCGAAAAATCGGCCGCGCAGCAATGGAATTCCAAGAGCCCTGAAATAATCAGGTGAAACAATTTGGCGTTGCATCCAGGGTAACCGGCCAGGTTCGGTGACCGGTTGGCCGGCGATGCACAACGTCTCATAATCAGTATTCCAGAAGGGCAAACAATCATTGGTTCCGGCTGTAACCACTCCAGGTAGCTGTTTCACCTTCGTTAGTAGATCATCGAAGAAGATCTTGCGATCGCTGTCGTTAGCGTATTTGGCGTTCACCAAGTCGATATCGGCAACCACTATCCCTTGGGTGTGGAAACCTAGGGGGAATGACTGTAGGAATAAAAAGCTCCGCAACAGCAGGCCGGCCCCGATCAGCAGGACGGACGCTAGCGCCACTTGTCCGATTACCAGAATCGATTGGCTATGATGCCGTTCATGGCCTGCGGTGCCCGTCCATCCGCCCTCCATTCGCAAAGCCGAAGCCATATCCGCTCGAGAAACAACTAATGCCGGCAACAATCCAAATAACAGAGCCGTCAAAAGGGTGATCACAAATACAATGATCAGGGCAGTACGGTCGATGCTGACTTCTTGCAACCGGGCGATGCGCCCGGGCTCCAGCGCTTTGATTAGACCAATGGCCCAACAAGAGGCCGCCAACCCGGCGATACCTCCGAGACACGCGAGCACCAGGTTTTCACTCAGGAGCTGGGCAATAAGGCGCTTTCGACTGGCTCCTAGAGCGGCGCGCAAAGTCATCTCTTTGGTCCGCTCGGTTGCTCTGGCCAAAAGTAGATTTGCAGTATTTGCACAGGTGATAAGTAACAGGCAAACCACCGCTCCGCCCAATAACCATAGCGTGCTAGAATAATCGCCGACCACACTATCAAGTAACGGGACGAGTTTCACCCCGTAGCCGGAACTAGTGGCTGGATAGCGGGCAATCAGGTTTCGATTGATGACTTCGAATTCAGCTTGCGCCTGCCGGAGGGTAATCCCTTCTTTCAGCCGGCCAATACAATAATCCATGTGACCGCTCCGGCGGGATTTAACGTCTGCATATAACGGGTTCAGGCTGAACGGCTCATATAGATCCAGCCTGACGATTTCGTCGGCTTGCTCCGGCGTGACTCCGATGATTTCTAAGCTGGTCCCGTTTACCGTGATATTGGTGCCCACGATTTTCGGGTCAGCGTGAAATCTGGTACGCCAGAGTCGATCACTAATAACCGCTACGTGCGACGCCGCGTTCTCTTCATTCTCTCCAAACGGCCGGCCGAGAATAAAGGGCCGACCCATTACGTCAAAAAAACCGCCGGTCACATAAGCACCCTCTATGCGTTCAGGGTCGCCGTTTCCAACAACCTGAAAATCATCCTGATAGAATACTGTTAGGTCCCGCAGCGTATGCTGACCCGCTCGAAAATCGAGATAGTCGCTATACGCCATGTTCATCTCCTGGACTTCGTGTGTCGGCTGAAAAATTCTGACCAGGCGTTCCGGATCCGGGTACGGCAACGGCTTAAGCAACACACCATTGATCAGGCTGAAAATCGCGGTGTTGGTTCCGATACCCAACCCTAGAATCACGATTGCCGTAATCGTGAATCCCGGTGACTTAACCAAGAGCCTGATCGTGTGGCGGAGATGAGAGATTAGACCGTGCATAATAATATTCACCTATAGAGGGACGGAGAGCACAGAGGAAAGAGGAAAGAGAACCGCGAATCGACGCGAAAGAAAAATCGAACAAATCACGAGTCGACTTCTCGTTCATTCGTGTGCATTCGCGGTTAGTTATTCTCTATGTTCTCTATGTCCCGGTGGCGGGATTTATTGATTACCACCGGCTCGCGGCAGGGCGTCCTCACTATTTTCCGCTACGATCTGGCCATCGAAAAGATGTACGGTCCGATCGGCGTAGCCTGCGAAACGGGGATCGTGGGTAACCATGCAGATAGTAGCGCCGCTGTGGTGCAGGTCTGATAAGAGGTCCATCACCGCGTCTCCGTTCTTACTATCCAGGTTCCCCGTGGGTTCGTCGGCTAAGAGAATGGATGGTGCGCCCACCAACGCCCGGGCAACGGCCACCCTTTGCTGCTGTCCACCGCTCAACTGATTCGGATAATGGCGTTGGCGATGACTCATCCCTACACGGTCGAGGGATTCCAATACCCGGCGCTTGCGTTCGGATCTGGGCATCTCACCACGATAGGTAAGAGGTAACTCAACATTCTCGTACACCGTCAGGTCACCGATCAGATTAAAGCTTTGGAAGATAAACCCAATCTCCCGGTTGCGAATCCGGGCACGCTCGGAAAGGCTAAGTTGTTCAACGTGGCGTCCGTTCAACCAATAGTTGCCCTCGCTCGGTGAGTCTAACAATCCGAGAATCGAGAGCAGCGTCGACTTACCGCATCCGCTAGGTCCGGCAATCGCCACATATTCCCCTCGCGTAATATCAAGGTAGATCCCGGCTAGCGCGTGCGTTTCTATCTCGTCGGTCATGAAGACCTTCTTTACGTCATCTAATCGAATCAAAGATCGGTCGGACATCGCTTTGTGATTAGTGATTGGTGGTTAGGCGCTCGGGCTTGCAGCTAAAACGTCGAAAACGCGGGTTCCAGGCATAAGCACAAAGAACTACTCAGAGGCATAACACACCCGTCGTTAAAAAGTTTCCAGATTTTGTTAATTCGATCATTGACGCTATCATTTCTTTCACTCCAGTTTCACCAATTACCTCAGCTGTATGCGCTCGTGGCTGTCAAAGCTGCTCGTATCCGACAGAATCACCCGGTCTCCCGGATTAAGTCCGCCTTCGATTACAACTTTGGTGGCTGAGCCGTGCCCTATACGGACTTTGGTCCTGGTGGCCATTGCACCGTCGGCGCTTAGACGAAACAGGCCAATAGTGGAGTCGTCTTGGCCGAATGCCGGGCGCCCGACATAAACGGCGTGAGCTAAGCGTTCTAGTTCGATGGTTCCTTCAACGCTCAGATCCGGTCTTGCGCCTTTGGGTAGTTCCCTACCATGAAAGGTTACATCCACGAGCACCGTACCTTCACGTACCGCTGGATCGATCCGAGAAACTGTGCCGGTAACGATGCTCCCGTTCCGCATGTCGATTTGAGCGGTTTGACCGACAGCAATATCTCGGGCTTGGGTTTCCGGGATTTTGATCTGCGCTTTCAACTTGGTATTGTCAGCAACGCGGGCGAGGTTAGTTCCGGCAGCTACCTGTTGACCCACATCCACCGCAATTTCCTGAAGAACTCCATTCATACCAGCGCTTACGCGTAAGGCGTCTACTTGGCTGTGATGCAGATCTGCCTGGGCCCTGGCTTGATCGAGTTCGGTTTGGGCAACCGCTAATCGCGGCGCCATTGATTTCTTAGCAAATTCGTAACGCTGTCGTTCGACCTCGAAGTTGGCAGCCAATTCGGTGGCAGCGATTTGCGCTTTTTTGAAATCGAGGCTGGAAATCAAACCACCTTTAGCCAAGCGTTGATCCGCCTCAAGCTCAGCAGCTGCGGTATCCCGGTCCGCCAAGGCTTTGGTCAACGCCGCTTGCCGCTCCAAGAGCTCGCCTTCCAGTTCGGACTGAAGCTGGGTTAGCTTCGCCTGGCTGCTCTTAATGGCCGCGTCAGAATCTCGCGCGTCCTGTTCAAGCTCGGCACTGCTCAGGGTTAGAATGACCGAGTCCTCCTTCACTTCTGTTCCCGGCCAGATGACGATCTGTTCTACCCGGGCGTCGGTTCGAGCGGGAACCCAACGCACATCTTCCGGAACTAACGTGCCGATCCCGCGCACGTCGCGAATCAAGGGACCGCTTGTCACTGTATCTATCCACACCGAGCCACGATCGACCTCAGGCAAAGCGGGTTCGAGTCGCGAGATGAAAATGCCGATGCTAATGACCCCAACCCCCACCGCCAAAAACAGCAGCACATTCCGGCGCCATTTTTTCTTTTTGTAACCGATCCGGGGAATATCCATCGGTGAGCCTTCGACCGGAGTCGAGAAACCTGCGTCCTCTTTTTTCTTGGGAAGCACGTGGAGGCTCACGGTTAGGAAGCTTGAAACGGAGTCACAGACTCACAGACTGGAGTATTTACCGGAGTGTGCGCTGTCACGACTCTGGGTTGAGGAGTACGCGGAGTCAATTGACCCAAGCTGAGAAAAATGCCAATAAGGCCGCTCAGCGCGCAGACGGCCCACACGGCCGATTCAGCAAAGGCAGCGCTTCTGATTGTACGATAAGATTGGCGCTGAAGTTCTAAGGCAGAGGAGAATGGGATGATTTTCATAGTAACAACCTTGGTCAACCAATAGGCATTTGGTGTGCCAGGCAGGAATGCTATTATAAGTTGCTAATAGAAAACAACTTACGAATGGCGACCGATTTTCTAATCCCGGCGAGCTGATCTCAAAATAGGATTAGCTTTCTCAATTTGAGACACGGCGTTTGGCGCGTTGAAGGTTTGCCGTGTCGCGTCCGTCGGAGTCCATCAGGGCTGGGCTAAAACCAGGCCGGCCAGCTTCGCGAAGAAATCTTCGTGAATGTAGCGCTGATCTACCGATTGATAGACTCTAATGGGCCGGCTCGCGCCAGTATGAACGTAGTTCATCTCACGATTGAATTGCGGCGCGGGCCGCCACTCATACGCACCGCAGTCTGGATACATCAGGATACCAATGGCCGGCGAATCACCTAAAGAACGGTATTCGATCGGACCGGGTACATTTTGGCGGTTCCATTCAACCAATTGTTCGACGAGGTATTTTCCGATCGCTCCTTTATCGTAGACTTTGGCATATAACTCGGCGTAGCTAACTGCCATCTTCTTGTAAACCGGGCTGGGAACTTGCCAAAGCTGGACTTTTGATCTGAACACCACGTTGGCAGCAGCGATGTCGTTGGAAAGATTGTATTCAGGCCCGCCGACCGGCCAATCTGCGCCCCCGATCCAAACGACTGTCACGTTTCGATTGGCAATAGCGGGTTCCTCCAGCAGCGCTGAGGCCATATCGGTTAGCGGTCCTAGGAATGCAACATAGAGCGGTCTTGGATCCTCTTTCATCGCTTCACTGACGATCAACTCGGAACCTTCGGAGGGAACCGGGGTCACTTCGTCCGGCAGAGCTTTGGGCGAACCGCCTCGAACCGGTACTTTCCCCTTGAGCGACATCAGATCGAGCAACCGTAGTATCTCTTCGTGGCTATCGCTTTGGCTGGTCGCGGACTTCCGGGTGCCAAAATGAGCAGAAATAAAACCGTGCAAGTCAAACGATGGGGTTAAGATGGCGTGAACGATGGCGTATTGATCGTCTGCTTCGTTCTTCGCGTCAGTATTAATGATTACTCGTGTCTTTTGGGCAGGTTCAGGGAGCATAAGGGTTAGCCATCAACGTTCACGGCTCACGGTTCACAGTTCACAGTTGGCAGTTGACAGTTGGCAGAGGTCTCGATGTTCAGGTTGGAGAGAATCGCAAATCCCATCGAAAAACTAGTCAGTTCTTCTCCTTTAATCCCTGTCATCTAGGTTATCTGAGGATTGTTTTCCTCTCCGGTTATCTGTTTATTTAACGGCGCCGGACATTCCGCTGACGAAGTAGCGCTGGAAGAAGAGGAAGACGAGAACCACGGGTGTGACCGAGATAAGAACGGCGGCAGCCAGTTGATCGTATTGCGTCGAAAATTGGGTACTGAATGCGACCAGCCCGAGCGGCAGAGTGCGCAGTTCGTCGGATCGGAGAAAAATCTGGGCCAGAAGGAACTCGTTCCAGGTGGCTACTCCATCCAGAATGCAGAGCGACACAATAGCGGGTATCGCGAGCGGGAGGGCGATCCGGATGAAGATACGCAAATAGGAACAGCCGTCGATACGGGCAGCCTCGACGATGGCAGTTGGAATAGTGCGAAAAAATCCTCGCATCACAAGTACGCCAAAAGGGATACCGAAGCCGATATAAAGAAAAATAAGGCCGATCAACGTATCGATCAGGTTAAGCCAATTCATGAGTAATGTTAGCGGGACTAACGTCATCTGAATCGGGACGATAAGACCCATCAAAATAAAGAGGAATACGCGGTTTGCCCACTTGAACGGCATATGGGTTAGCGCGAAAGCAGCCATCGATTCGACTGCGATTCCCGCCGGCACCTTAAAACAAGTAACGAAGACACTGTTCCAAAAATAATTCTTCACTCCTGCGTCCCAGGCCTCGCTGAAGTTTTCCCAACGTACCGATTTTGGTAATGCAAACGTGCCGCTCACGGCAAAATCGCCGGCATCTTTCAGTGCGGTAAGAATCAAGGTGAAGACGGGAAGAAACCAGATAATCGCAGCGATGATCAAGACGGCATAAAAAAGAGCTATCTTGACCGATTTCCCCGGTAGAAACGAACCCTTTTTCGGCAGCCCGGCACTCGTCTGCGAAGAAGCACTCATTGATTTCGCACCATCAGTCGGAGATAAGGCACCGCAAAAAACAAGGTAAGTACGAATAGGATGACGGCGATAGCAGTGCCTTCTCCCACATTATTATAATTGTAGGTCTGGAAGTACATCCAGGAACCGAGGACTTGGGTCCGATTGGCCGGCCCGCCGTAGGTCATAGCATAGACGATATCGTAAGCCTTGAGTGAATTGATGGCCGTGATTGCCAGCACAATGAACGTGGTCTCCCGTAAAAGTGGAAAGGTGACGTAAAAAAACCGGCGGATCGGGCCCGCTCCCTCAACTTTAGCGGCCTCTAGGAGTTCGAGCGGAATGGTCTGAAGGCCCGCCAGATATAACAGCATGGGCAGCCCGGTGGCGTTCCAAGCCGCAGCCGTGATTACGGCATAAAGGGCCACGCGCGGGTCGCCGAGCCAGTTTAGCTGCAGCGACTTCCAGCCGAGCAGATCGAACACCTGGTTAATCAATCCTAACGTCGGATGGTACATCCAGGTCCAAATCAGGCCTACGATGGCTAACGACAGAACTGCCGGCACGTAAAACAGCGTTCGAAAAATCCGGCTGCCTCGAAACCTCTGGTTCAGTACTAACGCCAGAATTAAACCAATACCGGTGGGTAAAATTAAGGAAGCGATCAGCCAGATCGCGTTGTTAGTTAACGAGACCCAGAAGATCGGATCACCGGTAAACAGAGTTATATAATTTTGTAACCCGACAAAGACTTTGGACGGAGAGATACCGTCCCAGCGGAAAAAGCTGAGGTAAACCGAGAAAACCAGCGGATAGACGATAACAATCGCGTAGATCAGCAGCGCGGGCGCTACAAACAACCAAGGCCGAGTTCCAGCCAGGCGCCCACCTGGCCGGACCGGCAACCCAGATGCGGTTGCCGGCCGGTTGATGATCTGGGATTGCTGAATAACGTCCGCTGGTTTCACCCCCGTGCTGTGACTTTCTGATTACTTATGGGCAGTTTTATAGGCGTCCACCGCTTGCTGAACCTGTTCGGCTGCCTTTTCCGGAGTAATAGTGCCAAGAACGATTGAGTCTTGGGCCTGAAAAAAGGCATTAACAATTTCTTGTGGCAGTGCCTGGTCAGTAGGTAGATAAAGCCCCACCTCCCCCTGGAGCCAAGTGGCCATCTGAGTGCCGATCGGTCGGTCCTTGGGCGGAAAAACACCAACCACGGCACTTGGTGAGCCAAAGTCTTTTACGTGTCGTTTAGCATTGTCTGGATTCGTCATGAAAGCGGTAAAGAGAAGCGCCGCCTTTTGCACGTCCGGTTTGGCTTTGGACCAGATTTGGACCTGTTCCTGAAAACCGGAGATGCGCACCGGCGTCTGATCTGCCGGAGCAATAATTGGGACGTAATTATTTAGATCCTGGTGGGTGGGAACCAGATTCTGATCTTCGATCCAGGGCCCCTGGAAAATCATGGCGGCTTTATCTTGCAACAGGAGCGGCAGTGCCTCGTTGGGATCTAGCGAAAGAAATCCGTCATTGAAATAGCCTTTGTTCACCCATTCTTTCAGTTTGGCAAAGGCTTGGATAACCGGCTTTGAGTTCCAGGACTCTTCTAACGCAAAGAGTTTATCGTGTAATGCGGGACCAGCATAATGCTCAATAAAGAAATCGGTGGTGCGCATTGTCATCCAGCTGAATTTGCCGCCGACTGCGACCGGAATTATGCCTTTGGC
Organism: Verrucomicrobiota bacterium; assembly: GCA_019242435.1. Taxonomy (GTDB): domain Bacteria; phylum Verrucomicrobiota; class Verrucomicrobiia; order Chthoniobacterales; family JAFAMB01; genus JAFAVN01. The sequence continues at coordinate 9,827 of JAFAVN010000143.1, forward strand.
TTTCAGGGCCGCACAGAGTTGTTCCAACTCGGCGAAAGTCTTTGGAGCGGCAAGCCCGTTTTTATCCAGGAGGCTCTTCTTGTAAAAAATGGTCATCGGTCGGACCCAGATCGGGACGCCGTATAGATTACCTTTCCAGCGGGCCAGACTTTGGGCGGCTGGAAGAATGTTCTTGTCGAATCCATAAAGGGCGAGGATCTCGGGTGTCATCTCGAGCGCATGCCCGCCCTCATTGTAAGGTGATGCCAGGCTGCCGCCCCAATTGAACCAGGCATCCGGCATTTTACCGGCAGCAGAAGCGACCCGGAGAGCTTGTTTGATCTCGTCAGTGCTGTACTTGGTCCATTTGATCTTGATGTTGGGATAGGCCTTCTGGAAGTCATCGATCATGACTGGCCAGGGCTGAGTAGCGATGCCCCAGAAATTGATGGTGATATTTCCGGTTGGGACTGGGGGTGAAGCAGCGCTGGTTTGAGCGGATAAGCTGGCGGGAAGGAGCAGCGAAACGGCTGCAAGCAAGAGTGAGGCGCCAAATCGGTATAATCTCATAGGGATGGGGGGTTAGGTGAGATTGAGTTGCGCCAAGGCGAGAAGAAAAGCAAGGAAAAATCGATTTTTAGTTAAGCGTGCATAATTATGCTGATCCGACCCAACTTGGTGTCCTGTCCCATAAATAACTCGGCTTTCGCCGCCGGCCGCGTTGCTCGTCGGTTACGTATCAATCGAGATAGGCGCCCTCCTTACTGTCAGTCCGGCTCGGACCGCCTTGCCGGCGGCTCTCCCCAAACGCCGCACTCCAAACCAACTGCTCTGTTGCCTCCCCTCAGAAAAATGCTCCATTCTAACCGTTCGATCTCTAAAGGAAACGGCTATGAAGCTGAAGCAGCTGGCTTTGATGGCAGCTCTGCTCGGTGGGTCCACAGCTTTCGCCACCGACGTTTTGACCTTTCATAATGATCCCGCGCGCACCGGCCTGAATGACCGGGAAACGATTCTAACTCCCCGCAACGTCAACCAGGCCAGTTTTGGATTGCTGCTCAATTTGCCGGTCGATGGAAAAGTCGACGCCCAACCGCTTTATGTCTCAAGCGAACCGATTGACGGCATTGGCCGGAAAAACGTGCTTGTCGTCGCAACCGAACACGACTCGGTTTACGCTTTCGACGCCGATTCGGGGACGCTTTATTGGAAGGTCAGTTTGTTGCGAACGGGGGAGGTGCCGTCCGACAGTCGCCGGTGCGGTCAGGTCACGCCCGAGATCGGAATAACCGCCACACCAGTGATTGTTAGAGCGGCTAACAACCCCGGGGAGATTTACCTGGTTGCGATGAGCAAGGGCAGCAGCCCAACCACCTATCACCAGCGTTTCCACGCATTATCTCTTTCCGACGGTTCCGAAAAACCGGGAGGCCCGGTGGAAATTGAAGCCTCGTTTCCGGGAAAGGGCCCCGGCAACAATGGTTCAGGACATGTCATTTTCAATCCGGCTAACTACAAAGAACGCGCCGCTCTCCTGCTGCATAATAATATTATCTATACTGCTTGGGCTTCCCACTGCGACATTTCGCCTTACACCGGCTGGATTATTGGGTACCACACGCATTCTCTTGCCCAAGTCAGAGTTCTCAATGTGAATCCGAACGGCTACCCTACCAGCACGTTTCTTCCGGACGGCTCAGGTAACTCTTTTTGGGGGAGCGGCGCGGGGTTAGCTGCTGATAACAACGGCTATCTTTACGGGCTGTGTGCCAACGGCCCGTTTGATACTCGGTTGATAAACGGGTTCCCTAAGGCTGGCGATTATGGGGATAGCTTCTTGAAGCTCTCAGCCCAGGATCTAACGGTGACGGATTATTTTACGCCCTACAATCAAGCGCAGGAAGCAGCTAGCGATACTGACCTTGGTGCCGGCGGAGTTTTAATCCTTCCGGATATGACAAACTCCTCGGGAACCCTGGTTCGTCTCGCAGCCGGCGCTGGAAAGGACGGTCACATTTATATCGTGAACCGAGAACAGCTGGGGAAGATCAACCTTAAAACATCCGACAATAGCAATGTTTACCAGGACATTTCGGATGCTTTGGGGGGTAGCGTATACGGAAGTCCGGCCTATTTCGACGGTTTCTTATTTTTTGGTCCCGTGGGAACGACGCTGAAACAGTTCACGTTCAAGCAAGGTTTACTCAGCGCCAGTGCAAGCTCGAGTACCACAACCACGTTTGGGTACCCTGGGACGACTCCAAGTCTCTCGTCTAATCATCGCCAATCTGGGATCCTGTGGGCCTATGAAAACGCAGCATCCGGTACTGCCATTCTCCACGCGTATAACGCTCTGGATCTGGCTCAGGAGCTTTATAACAGTGGCCAGGCGCCCAGCGGTCGCGACACTTTCGGCACCGGAAATAAATTCATCGTGCCGACCGTCTGTAACGGTAAGGTGTTCGTCGCCACGACGAACTCCGTTGGGGTTTTTGGGCTTTTGTCGATTATGGCTGCCCAAAACGTAACTCAATGGGTCAAGGTCGATCGAGTCGAAGATCCCGAAGAAAGGTCGAATGGCACAGTCACCGAGCGGGTTTCGTTAACAAACACTGGATCCAATGCGATCGCCGGTCCGATCTCGCTGGCTTTCGACGAGCTGAGTGCCGATTCGTATGTGGCGGATCCGGAAGGATCGACGACTGCGGTCGCGCCAACCGGAAGCTTTTTTGTAGACTTCACACCATCCGCCGGCGAGTTGGTAAAAGGTCAGACGGAAACGCGCCTCGTGGTGTTCCGTTCGTCGTCCGAAGCAGTGCGGTACGAACCGCGGGTTCTGGCGGGACCGGGGGTACGCTGAAGATTTCTGGCTGCACCGAGATTCTCTCCCCACCATCACGGGCCTGGCTCAAAGCGGCTGGTGTGGCTTCGATGTTCCCGCACTCAATACGTCACGATCCGCGGCAACTGCTTTGCTTCCGCAATCCAGGTGGTGACCGTCTCAACGTTCGGGATCACGTGCACCTGATGTTTGGCTTCGTTGGAAGCCTTGATTTTCTCGTGTAGATGATCAGGCAAACGTTGGGCCAGTTCTTTTACCGAATCCACTCCCGATGCTTGCAAGAGTTCCGCGTACTGCCGTCCGATTCCCTTGACTCGGAAGAGGTCGGCTTGGTTCACCCACTTCAGCACGTGATGTTCTGAAAAGCCCGTCTTAGCAGCCAACTCTTTCCGGCCTTTCGGAGTGGCACCTGCCTGTAATAAATGCTCTGCAGTGGTAATGCCGATCTCAGCGAACTTCTTGGTGTGGGATTCACCAATGCCTTCAATAGTGTTGATGTGGCTCATGTTCGAGGTTTAGTCAAAGTTGCCTGTTTCGGGCGCGATCTGCCAGCCGAAAGTTAGGCACGCAGAGTGAGCACGCCGTCAACGAGCGACAGCGTGCAAGAACGTTGCTGCGTCAAATCCATCTGGTATTCCCGATTGCCATGGGATACGGGCGGATACAAGCCGCTGGATCGTGACTGGGAGCCGCCGGTTTGAGACCGGCAAACTTGACCACCTAAAAAGCGGCTCTCCTCCAGGGCCCTGGCGCTGCTGCGTCAAATCTATCTGGTATTCCCGACGGCCATCGGATACGGGCGGGT
>JAFAVN010000199.1 GCA_019242435.1 Verrucomicrobiota bacterium
GAAGTGGATATGAACGTCGCCCGGCCGTCGGAACATGGGATATTTAAAATGATGATGCTCGAGGTTCGCGACCGAGTGGCACATATTCTTTTCCCCTGTCAAAACCGTGCCGCTCCACGCCAACTTTCCGCCGCGCAGGATCCGCACCTCGCCGATCAAATCCGGAGGTAGCTCTCCCGCGAAAAGCTCCGGCCCGAACGAGCATTCTCTCAGCTTCGAATGCGCCAGATACAGGTAGTTCTGCCGTTCGGTAACATGATCCGAAAATTCATTACCCAGTGCGTACCCAACTCTGACCGGGGAACCTTGAAGATCGATCACGTACAAGCCGGCCAGTTCAGCTTCTTCTCCGCCGTCGCCCGCAAAACCCGGGGATGAGATCGCCTGTTCCGGATTCACTACGCATTGACCATCGCCTTTGAACGCCCACTCCGGTTGAACACCGATTTTGCCTGAGTCGGGCTTCCCACCTTCGTATCCAAGACGGAACATTTTCATCGAATCGGTTAGCTGATCAGTATCCGCAGCCAACTTTGCGTGCATCGCGTCCCGGGATTTTGCGCTTCCGAGATGCGTTAAACCGGTCAAAGAAACCCAGCAGCGGCTTGGATCGGGATGATCAAGAGGAACCAGTAAACGACCGCGTCGGATGATTTCATCGTAGGGCTCGTGCTGCGTTGACAAAAGACCAGGAACCAGATCCGCAAGCGAGCTTCCTCGACGGATGGCTTCGAATACTAGTTCGTAAACCGTGCTGAATTGATCGATCAACCGAAGCTGAGTGCCATCATCGGTGGGCATACCAACCCGGCGAGTTCCGTTTGGGTCTTTGAATTGGACGAGGTTCATAGGATTTAAGATTTAGAATTTAGAATCTCGAATTTCGCAGATCGATGATTTGTGCCGAGCGCACAAGGGGAGCGTTCCGGTTGGCGCGTCAAATTCGAAATTCGAGATTCTAAATTCTAAATCCTCCTACATCACTGCGCCGATCATCCAGGGAGCAAACTCTTCGGCACCAAACCCGTGTTCTTCGGAGCGGGATTTACGTCCGGAGGCTGTCTCGAGCATCAGCTGAAAAATACGGTGTCCGACTTCTTCGAGTGAGGCAGCCCCGTCCAGAATTTCCCCGCAATTGATATCCATATCGTCGGACATCCGGTGAAATAGAGTGCTGTTGGTGGCCAGTTTTAGTGACGGTGCCGGTTTACAACCGTAGACCGAGCCCCGGCCAGTGGTAAAACAGATAAGATTAGCGCCTCCTGCTACTTGGCCGGTGGCGGCTACCGGATCGTGGCCCGGTGTGTCCATAAACACTAAACCATGGGCCGTTACCGGTTCCGCGTATTCATAAACTTCGACGAGATTAGTAGTCCCGCCCTTCGCCACCGCACCGAGCGATTTCTCGAGGATGGTTGATAAACCGCCTGCCTTATTGCCCGGCGAAGGGTTATTGTTCATTTCAGCATTATTTCTAGCGGTGTAAGCCTCCCACCATTTAATACGGGCAATCAGTTTTTCTCCGACTTCTTGAGAAACAGCGCGCCGCGTCAGGAGATGTTCGGCTCCGTAAATCTCTGGAGTTTCGGAAAGAATCGCAGTTCCGCCGGCACTCACCAGTAAATCGACCGCCGCGCCAAGAGCCGGGTTGGCACTAATTCCGGAGTAACCATCGGATCCGCCACACTGTAACGCGACCACCAAATCGCTAGCCGGCACCGGTTCCCGTTTGACCTGGTTCACTTGCGGCAGCATCTCCTTGATCAGAGACACACCGCGTTCTACCGCTTTGACCGTCCCGCCGCTCTCCTGGATAGTCATGGTGGCCAGTAGAGGACCTCGCTCCAGTCCCTGGTTGCGCATCAGGGTGCTGATCTGATTCACTTCGCACCCCAGCCCGATCATCAGCACCGCGCCAAAATTAACATGCCGCGAATACCCGGCCAGCGTCCGTTGCAAAATGGTGAATCCTTCTCCTTCATCCGCCATTCCGCACCCGGTGGTATGCGTCAAAGCAACCGCTCCGTCTATATTCGGATATTCCGGTAGGACCTGGTAATTAAGCACCTCGGCGATTTTCTTGGAGACGGTCGCCGAGCAGTTTACCGTGGACACGATACCAATATAATTTCTAGTTGCGACCCGGCCGGGAGACCGCACGATACCTTGGAAGGAGGCTTCAGACAACGTGGTCGAAGCCGGCCTGCGTTCAGAGCAAAAGGCGTAATCTCGCGAGAAATCGTGCATGGTGAGGTTCTGCACATGGACATGTTCACCGGGAGCAATCGGCTTGGAAGCAAAACCAATGACTTGATTATAGCGCCGCACAGGTCCATCCGCCGGAATCGCGTGAATGGCGACTTTGTGGCCGGCCGGAATATTGCCGGTTGTACGCACGCCGGCTGCTTCGATCCATGTCCCTGCGGCAATCGGGTTAACGGCAACAACGACATCATCCGCCTCATGCAGACGGATGGTCTGAGCTTTTTCATTCATGATCTGCTTTGAGCCTAGCACATTTCGGCATCACGGTCGCTGGAGCCCGTTAGCCCCTACATACACGCCGTAAAGCGAGGTCGTTGCGGTAATGAATAGCCGGTTCCGTTTCGGACCTCCGAAAGTGACATTAGAAACGGCATCAGGGATCTTGATCTTCCCCAATAGAACGCCGTTTGGATCATAACAATGCACACCGTCTCCGGCGCTAGTCCAAATATTTCCCTCGGTATCAAGACGAAAGCCGTCCGCACACCCTGGCGAGACCTCGGCAAACACTTTACCTTTGCCTAAACCTTTTCCGTCAGCGCTGACCGGCAAAACCCGGATGTGATGTTCGCCGCCGACTTTGTGAGAAGCGCCAGTATCGGCGACGTAGAGTAACGACTCATCTTCCGAGAAGGCGATTCCATTCGGCTTATTGAAATCATCGGCTACCACAGTGAGTTCACTCGTGCCCGGGTCAAACCGGAAGACATACGCCGCACCATATTCGCTTGTCTCAGCGTGCCCTTCATAATCGCTCAATCGGCCATAGGGCGGATCAGTGAACCAGATTGAGTTATCGGACTTTACCACCACGTCATTGGGAGAATTTAAGCGGTGTTCGCCATACCGGTCCACGAGTACGGTAATTGATCCGTCGGGTTCAGTGCGGGTTACCCGTCGGGAGCCATGCTCACAACTAATCAAACGCCCCTGACGGTCCCGGGTGTTCCCATTGGTGTTGTTGGAGGGAGCGCGAAAAACGCTAACGTGGTCGCCCGCCCAGCGGAGGATCCGATTATTGGGAATGTCGCTCCAGAGCAGATAATCGCCGTCCGCGAAATAAACCGGTCCTTCCGCCCAGAGACAACCTTCGTAAAGGCATTCTACCCAGCAGTTAGGCAGTGTTAGATAGAGGAAACGTTCATCGTAAACTTCGAATTCGTTGCGTCGTCCGGAGGTGAAAGGGGTTTGCATAAGGGGAAAGCGGATCTCGGGGAAGAGTGACGTATTTGAGCAGCAACGTCAAAGGACGTGTTGGCAGGTGGGGCGTGGCGGACACGAAGCTCTCACGATAGATGCAATAATGGGGGGGCGAAAACTCGGCGAGCCCAACGCTGTGCTTAGCATAGGATTGCCATCGAGCCGGATTTGAGCCGCGCCGCAGCTCTGGGTTACAGTTATTGGCGCTCGCCTGCCTAGCCCATCCAGTAGTTGAGCGGCGGTTGAGTCACTGCCATCGCTTAAAGATCTACACCAGCCGCCGATCGGCTAATTCCTGCTTGATGTATGCGTAATAAATTGGCGCAACGACTAACCCGCTGAGCCCGAAGGCCGATTCCATCACTAAAAGGGCGATCATCAGTTCCCACGGAAACGCTTTAATTTCAGAGCCCACAATGCGGGCATTGAGAAAGTATTCGAGCTTGTGGATGACCACCAGAAAGACACCGCAGAGCACCGCGGCCAACGCAGAAATCGAAAGACCAGCGACTACGATAAAGCTATTGGAAATAATGTTTCCGAAGATCGGCAAAAGACCAAAGATAAAGGTGCTTGCGACCAGGAATTTCGCTAGCGGCAGGTGGATGCCGAGCATCGGCAAGACCACTAGCAGGAAAATCGCTGTCAGGATTGTGTTTACCGCTGAGATGCGGACTTGAGCAAACACAATATGCCGAAAAGCAGCGCCGAAACGGGTCGCTCTTTCGATTAACGCTGTCGCGAGCGGCCGCTGTAGTTTGCCCGGGGCAATCTGTAACAAGGCCATCAGCGCTCCAATGACCATGCCGATGAACCCTCGGACGAAAAGATGCAACGTTTCTCTGCCGATATGCTGGACTTCCCGAGAATGCTGATCGACCCAGCTCGCTAAAAAAGACCGGAGATCATGGACTGTCCCAGGCAGATATTCTTGAGCGGCCGGCGGCAGTCTGCTACGGGCATCAGTCAGGATCTGCTGGAGCCGATCCGCGAAGATCTGCGGGCTCCCGGCATCGCTCTTCAGGAAGGCGACGGTCCCCATCACGGCCAGGGTTATTACGGCAATGATCAGAAAAGCCAGGGTAGCAGCCGCCAATCCGCGGGACCAACGATTGATGAGATGCCGCTCGATTAACGGGGCCATCAGCCCGATAAGCTCGTAGACCAATAATGCTCCGACCAGCGCTGACACCAGATGAAAGATCACGATGGCCAGCAAGGCGACACCAGCAAGTATCCACGACGCAATCACACAGGCCGTCAGTGGCTCCGGAGCATGAATCGGGGTTTGCGAACGTGTCTCGGTTGAAGGGCTGATCTGACTCACTTAGGCAAGGTTCTTCTTTCTTCAGATATTGCAAATTGAAGGAACGAGCCGGAACGCCGGGAACGACCCAGCACGCGGAGGGCCAGTCGCCTTGCGGGACTGCAAGTCTGCCGGTTGCGAGTGGGCGGCTCCCGGGAACAGCCCAGCGACTTACATGCTCGACGACGCGTCCCCATCATATTCACTCGTCCTCCTGCCCCTGGCCGGCCGTGATCCTGTCTCCATTTCTGTGGGTCGCTCAACTCTGCTTGACGCCGCCGAATGGTTTTCGGAAGCCGCCTGTTGCTCGCTCACGGGCTGGATGCCTACAAAGCGGCTCCTTTCGGGGGGCGCTGGGTCGTTCTCGGTCGCTCACGGCGTTCCTCTGCGTTCCAGCCATGAGCGCCGGCGGCCAGAACGGATTTTGCCGGCGACTACCAGAACCGGTCGAGCGGCCCAATTCACAAGACGCCGAGTCATGTTACCCATCAAATATTCCGTAAATACATCCCGGCTCTTTTTTGATCCGAGTACGACCAGATCGTAGTCGCCGGCTTCAATTTCGGCAGCAATCTCGGTATCCACAATTCCAGCCCGGACTCTGATCTCGGCTGGGACATTCATCGACGCCAGCATCTCCTTGGCTGCTCGGAGATTTTTGGCTAATGCCGATTCCGAATTGAGCAAAACCTCTGGAATGAGTTCCCGCTCTCGCCGTTCGGATACAACGACCGGGGCCTTGGGTATGACGTTGAAAACCGTAGCTGAAGCTCCCAAATCCCGCGCAATCCCTGAGACCAATCGGACCGCCCTTTCAATATAAGTGCCGCCTCCGCTACAGATTAGGATTCGCCTGATACCAGGTCGAGCCACCGGTACCACCAGAACCGGCAGGAGCAGGATCTCAATTATTTCATATGCCTTTTGAGATAGCACCGAGATTTCACCTGTCGGTTTAGACTCACCCCCGATAACCACCAGATCATAGTTGCTCTCCTGTGCACGCTTGCTGATCTCGCTAATCGGCTCGCCATGTTTGGACACGATCTCGACGTCTACTCCTTCGGCCCGAAAGACCTCCTGGGTTTGGCGGAGCGCCTCAAGAAGAGGCCGCTCGTTCGATTCGACCTCCGTCACACCGAAAATAGTTACTTCCGATTTGCTAGCCTTAGCGATGAGCAAGCAGAGCTCGATAGCATGCTGGGATCGCTGAGTGCCTTCGGTGCAGAGAAGAATTCTCATCGGCTAGTGATGGTGGCCGGTCGTTAAGCCCACGGCAATGAGGATACCGCCTAATAATGGAAGCGGCGCAAATGCTAACCGGATCCACGGTCCGCTGAAATATTGAGTTAACCTGGCGCCGAGCTGAGCGCCAACAGCCGCGCCGGTATGCATCACGAGGGCGACGAGAATATCCACGTTGCCATTCATGGCATGCCGAATGGAACCATATCCAGCAGAGATAATTATCTCAAATAGATCTGTCCCGACGGCCACGTGCGTTGGGACCCCGAGAAGATAGACCATGGCAGGCATCCGGATGTATCCGGCCCCGCCACCTAAAAAACCGCTGAAAAAGCCGCCCACATACGAAACCAAAATAATCGACCAAATTGATATGGCCGCGATGCCCGACTGATCTAATCGTATCCTTGGCGCCCACGCGAAACCTTGAAATGCTTTCGCTACCTTATCAAAGGCCAACACGTCTCTTCTCGATCCACTGGGGTTAGCGCCCGCTCGCCTGGACTGCCGCAGAGCTTGCCAGCTCTCCCAACCTGCAAAGAGCGAGATAGCGGTGAATATAATAATGGCAGTAAGCCCAACCACCAGGTTCACTTCACCGGAGCGTTTCAGCCCTTCGATTGCCTGTACTCCGGTTTCAGAACCCACGATGGTGCCTATAACCATTACGCCGGCCAGCTTCAAATCGATGTTGCCCAGCGTTCGATGTTGCCGGGCAGCTACAATTGATTTCCCGACGATGTGAATTAAATCGGTGCCGACTACAAAGTTATACGGCATACCCAGAGCAAACAGCGATGGCCCGGACAGAAAACTGCCGCCCACCCCAAAAAAACCGGCGAGTACACCGATAACAAACCCGAGTATCCCCAAAAGGAAGGGGTTAATGTGAACGCCGGAGATCGGGAAAAACATCTCTATTTCTTGCCGCCCCGCGCGATGTGACTGAACAACGCCAAGACTCTTTCGAGACCGACCGCCTGGCCCAACATGATCAGTATCGAAACTGCCGCGTAATAGTCACGATGGTCGCGAAATAACCAATCAAGCCAGGACCCCAGAAAACGGAGCACCAATGCGAAATAAATGCTTACCAGTACTGCGTACATCAGCAGCTCGATCAGGAAATGCCGGGCTACCTTTTGGGCAGATTCTTTCATGCGGTTTGAGCCGGACTTAAAGCTGGCCGAGTAATTGCAACATTGACCAAAATAGGGAAATACCGCCGGTAGAGGCGTATGTCGAGCATTTCAGTAGGAAATCCGCTATCAGACTGAGGCGGGGTGGCGCAAGGTTCAAGAGAAATATGGGGCTTTGGGGTTTGGCGTTCGGCGAGCCCATTAGGGTAGCCCACCACGATGGGGCGAAAAACTCGGCGCGCCGAGTGTTCTTTATCCCGATCGGCAACTCCGCGCCGGATTTGAGCCTACACCCCGGGAGATTGTTTTGCCGGAAAGACGCCCTTGCATTTCTCAAGAACAAATACATCACACTAAATTGTTATTCAGGTCTTGTGAGCACCCGGCGCGTGGCGCGTCTTGGTCGATGAATTAATAGCGACCGTTGTGTACCCGGGTGCGGACACAGAATCGAAAAGATGGCTTGCCAACTCGCAGATTCACGCTGCGTTCGGGCCGC
>JAFAVN010000330.1 GCA_019242435.1 Verrucomicrobiota bacterium
ACCAGTAAGCGCCACGGAAATGAATACCGGTCCCGGCGACCGGGACGTTTCACCTCCCACGAGATTAACCCCGTACCGGTCCGCTGCTTTCCGCAACCCGACATAAAGCTGGCTCAACCAGTCAACAGTGCGTTCCGGCGACACGGCTACCGTGATAACCGCGTCCAACGGTTCTCCGCCCATTGCCGCAATATCACTGATCGTCCGGCAGAGCGCTTTCCAGCCTACCGCATGAGCAGCTGTTTCGGGCGAGAAATGAATCTGTTCGACGACACAATCAGCCTTGAGCAGCTGATAGTGGTCACCCTCAAGGATAACGGCGCAATCGTCTCCAGGCCCTATCTTGACTCGATCATTCAGCCGGATTTGCCGGGTTATGCGCTCAACAATGGCGTCCTCACTCAGCTCGCTTAACTTCATTTCTGTGAAACGAGCACCAGAACCAGGCTCAGCGAATTGAACAGGGCATGCATTGCCATGGGCACCAACAAACTGCCGCTCAACTCGTACGAGAGCGCTAAAACCGAAGCCAGCACCAGCAACGGAAAAAAGCTGGGCAAATTCAAGTGAATCAGGGCGAACAAGATCCCTGTCAAAAGAAGCGCCGGTACGCCACCTAAATACCGTTTGATCACTCCATAGAGGTAACCGCGAAAGGCCAACTCCTCCGCTACCGGTGCGATCACTACCGCTAACAAAATAATCGGAATGCGTTGGGCCGCAGTCGTGGCATTTTCGAAGATCCGGATCACCTCCTGCGTGTCGGTCGTGGAATTAACCTTCAGCAGCGTCGAAGCCACATAATCAACGGCAAAGACCAGCGGCAGAGCCGAGATCAATAAGGAAATACCTAATAACAGGGAACGACCTACCGGCATCCGATCGACTCCAAATACGCTGCCTAGCCTCAGCCCACGAAACCGAAGAGAGACCAGGATCGGACCAAGGATCAGTCCCCACCAGGTAAGAACACTCAAGACCATCGTGCGGGTATCAATGTTCTCCGGAAGCGCCTGCCCCGGGACACCGGTCGACGCCAGGATCTGAGAGATGATCAAGAGCACAACGAAAGAGGCCAGGACCAGGTCTACCCAGGAATAGAACCCGACTTGCACTGTATCTCCGCCTGCGCCGTAAACCCGGCGAAACAATCTGAAGAAGATTCCAATGCTTAAGCCCAGCAACAAAACCAATGCGCAATAAGAAAGCAAATTCATCGACTCGACGGACTCACACTACACGGGTTTACTGGTTGGTCCATGCGCGTTCTCATCCAACGGGTCAGCCACGCGGCCGTCACCATTGACCACAAAATTGTTGACCAAATCGATACCGGCTTATTGGTTTTCTTGGGCGTTGAAAGCAAAGATACGATCGAGGATATCGATTGGCTGAGCGGAAAGATCGCCCGCCTCCGCGTCTTCCGAGATCAAGCCGGAGCCATGAACTGCTCAATGCAAGATATCGACGGCGAGATTCTGGTTGTATCCCAATTCACCTTGTTCGCGAGTACTAAGAAGGGTAATCGTCCATCGTTTATCCACGCTGCCGCCCCAGAATTCGCTGCCCAAATGTACCTGCTCTTCTGCCAAGCCTTGGAGACAATTTTAGAAAAATCCGTCCACCGCGGAATATTCGGCGCCCGTATGTTCGTAGAACTGGTCAATGATGGCCCCGTCACGATCTGGATTGATTCCAAGAACCGGGAGTAGCTGTATGGACGTATCGGCGCGATGAACGAGTTAGTCTGTCAAAGACCGGTCGCGTCCATACGCTGCCTACGCCTCCAAAAAATTCGCTGTGCGCTCAACTACGGTGCGATCACGCAAGATTCTCCAGTGCCCGGTGCCGGGCACGGGGACTAACTCCGCTCCTGGCCAGGATGCGGCAATTGATTCGCTATGCCAAAACGGCAGACTGCCATCGTCCGGGTCATGCTGAATCAAGACCGGAACGGTTGCGTTTTTCGCCAACATCGGTACCGAGATGATCTTCGCCTCATACCGGGCGGCAAACCGTTGGCGCAGCTCGGAGGCGACCGGTTCAGCTATCTGCCTTAACCGGATGAAGAGTTCCAGCAACGGTTCAATGAATGCCACCGGGGCCAGTAAAGCCGCTCGTTCCACCTGTAGTCCTTGGCTTAATGCGATCGCGCTTCCAGCCGCACCGAGTGAGTGCGCCACCAGCCCGTAAAACGGACCTTTCAACTCTGCCACCTTTCGTGCCGTTCTGGCAAAGGCAGGACCACTTGAAAGCGTCCCGGTCGATCTGCCGTGCGCCGGCGCGTCGAAGGCAGCTACAGAAAACCCGCGCTGTCGCAATGTCTCTATAAGCGCAAAAAACTGGGCCGCTTTGCCGCCCCACCCATGGACTAGAAGAACTCGCCGGCCTTCCTGGCCCCACTGATAGACCGCGATCTCTTCCTCATCGTTCTCCGTTCCTGGTACCAGCGTAACCCGACTCATTTCGGCAATCTGCAGAACTTCGTCTTCCCGCCTCAGCTCTCGTACCAGAGGCGGCGGACGAAGAAATTCCCGGAGAGCGGTTTCGGCGTCCATCTTGTTGCAGTAATCAGTAAGCAGTAAGCAGTAACCGCCAATCAATAAGAGGAGTTAGGATCTAGGAGGCAGAAGCTGTTGGTCTGAGGGAATTATCGACAGCGGTCACACCCGGTTTAAACTCAGCTCTTTGTCTGGACCTGCACCTCGTCGGGATATCGCCCAGAGCAGTTGCCATGGGCGGAACCGTTCACCGTAATCCCGCCAGATGTCGACCGAGTGAAGATATACTCAGGCTAAACACCTTCGTTTTACTGCTTATTGGTCACTGCTTACGGATTATCGATTATCCAGCAACCAACGCCATCGTCCCTTTGAACTTCGCCGGCTCTTCCTGAACCCCAAAATTCCTAGCATACAGCGACTCGATTCTAACCATGTCTTCGTCCGTGAGCTCCGGTGTATCTGGCGCGGTGGCGAACTCGACGAGTTGCTGCTCGTTGTAAATATTTGGCAAAGTGGAAGCGACCTGGGCATCGCGGAGTAACCATTGCAGCGCTGCTTGCCCAAGGGTACGATTCGGACTCTCCAGGAACCGAAGTTGCTCTACCTTTTTAATCCCATTCAGTAACCAGCTGCGTGGCCGGTGGTTCCGATGATCGTTCGCTGGAAACTGCGTATCCGGCGTATAGTGACCCTCTAACATCCCCGACGAATGTGTCACCCGGATAAGGAACATGGTGTCTTTGCCCGCGTTAACGGCTGATTCCTGGATAGGCCTGCCTGGATGCTGCTCCAGAATATTGTAGATGTGCTGTAAGCTCGTGATATCCCGCTCCTGGACGCAGCGCATCCCTTCGTATAACCAACCAATCGCCGGACCTAGCGCGGCACCATAGTAACGGACTTTTCCTGCTCGCTGCAATTCCCCCAGCGTTTCCCAGACGGCGTCATCTACCACTTGTTCCATCCGGATGTTATGTAGCTGCAGCAGATCAATGCGATCAGTCCGGAGCCGGTTGAGTGCCGCATCGGTTGCCTTGCGGATCGCCTCTGGTGAAAAATCCTGCGGAATCTCTCGCTGGCCGCGCCGTTCGGTCCCATGATGCACAAAATCGTAACCGACCTTTGTCGCGATCACGATCTGATCTCGTTTATCCGGGAACGCTTTCGCGATCAACTCTTCGCTAACGCCGTTGCCATAGGTATCAGCCGCATCAAATAAAGTGACTCCGAGATCGAAGGCCTTCCGCATCAGTGCGACCGCTTGTGCCTCGGTAAAATTGCCCCACCACCCAGTCGAGACCGTCCATAGGCCAAAACCCACTTCACTAACGGTTAGATCGGTGTTGAGATAAGTACGGTATTTCATGGCGTCCCCGCATTATTGTTCGCGTTAGCCAACGGCGCAACCATTGGCGCATCGAGGTCACCCTTACTCCTTACTGATCGCTTCAATCACCGCTCCACTCACTCATCGCCAATCACTTTCCCCGCCACTCGACCGCTCCGCAGTGGCTTCTCTTCCATTAACAAGAGGAAAACATTTGTAATCACCAGTCCAATTGCCGCCGTCAGGAAAATCGCGGAGAAAGCGGCTCCGGCCTGCTGGCCAAGGTCGCCCAATCCTTTGGCGGATTCAGGGCCCTGAGCAAATCCATAACCCAGAAAAACAGCGCCCAGGGCCGACACACCCATTGCTCCCCCCAGCGAGCGCAAAAAGGTGGTTGCACCGGTTGCCACCCCGAGATGTTCAGGGCGCACTGCGTTTTGCACGCAAACGATAACCAGTGGAAATGAGGTTCCAATTCCCGCGCCGATCACCACAAAAGCTGCTTCCAGTCCGAGGTAAGGCAAGGCGTCGGCCCACAACGCCAAACCTGCGAGACCAAACGCCGCGGTCGTCACACCAATCAATGCTATTCGCTTGTAATGTGTCAACCGGGTCGTCATCCAGCCTGAAAGTGCAGCGCCACACACCATACTAAGCATCAGCGGGGCCATACTCATCCCGGCGCTACTCGGGTCCAGATGACGAACTCCCTGTAAATACAGTGGAATGTAGACGCTGAGACCGAGATTCACGCCCATAGAAAAAAAATTCGACGCTGTCGCAGTTGCTACCACTGGGTTTTTGAGCACCTCGAGCGGAAGAATCGGTTCGTCGCAATGAGAGATCCTCAGGCCAAACAAAATCCAAAACAGTAAGGATACAAAGCCTAAACCAAAAATTTGCGGCGAGGCCCAGGGAAACCGCGAACCTCCCCAGGTGAGTACGAGCATCAAAGTGGTCGTCGCCA
>JAFAVN010000506.1 GCA_019242435.1 Verrucomicrobiota bacterium
GAGCGTGGCAGCTTTTCTTGTCGAGCCGGTGCAAGGCAAAGGCGTGAAATTTCCGAAGGACGACTTTTTTATTCAGGCCCAGATCCTGTGCCGGAAATACGGTACCTTGTTCATCTGCGACGAAATTCAGACGGGGCTAGGCCGTACCGGTAAATGGTGGGCTTTCGAGCACTGGGGGCTTGAGCCGGATATTATCACTGTGGCCAAAAGCCTGAGTGGAGGCTACGTACCATGCGGAGCAATCGTGACTCGGCGAGCAATCTACCAGAAAGTATTCAGCCGGCTTGATCGCGCGGTAGTTCACTCGAGCACATTTGGGCGGAACAACTTGGCGATGGCCTGCGGCCTGGCCAGCCTTTCGGTATTGGAGAATGAGAATCTCATCGAGAATGCGGAGCGAATGGGCGCTCTGTTGCTCGAGCGCCTGGACGCGCTCCGAAGCAAGCACACTTTTCTGCGGGAGGTCCGAGGTAAAGGCTTGATGATTGCCTTGGAATTCGCCGAGCCGCCGGAGCTTAGCCTGAAGATGGCTTGGCGCCTCTTGCACCGGATCGACAAATCCCTTTTCCCGCAAATGGTGGTGGTCCCTTTACTCAGCAAGCACCGAATCCTGACGCAGGTAGCGGGCCATAACATGGACGTAATCAAGATTCTGCCGCCACTGATGATCGGCGAGAAAGAAATCGATTACTTCGTGAATGCGTTCGACGAAACGCTGAAAGCATGCCGCCAATTCCCTGGTCCCATGCTCGAGCTGGCATTGAACACTGCCAAATCCAAAAAGACGAAGAGGCAGATGGCCGGTGCCGGACTCGCTGAAAGCTCGTCCGGGATAGCAAATAGCAGATAGCAAATAGCAGAGGCTATTCCATCGAGCGCTGGGCTACGCGCAGTCTGCTATTTGCTATTGCTATCCTGGACGAGCTTCCAGCGAGTCCCGGGTTACCGCCTCACCCCCAGGGCTTCTTCGAGTGCTTCTACCAATGCCCGCCGGCTGTAGGTGGTCGTGGCCTTGATCCGGAGCAACGGGAACCGGACCGTTTCAAACAATTCGTCCAGAAATTCATCCCGTTCCCGTCGTTCCCGGCTGTCATGTGAGCTATCGTCAAGCTCGATAGCCAGTCTCGGCACTAATTGTTCGGGCTCGGTTAGCACGAAGTCGACATGCTTTGACGAGATCCGGCGAAAGAGACGATTCCTTTCATCGGCATTTTTGCTCTCGATTTCGAACAGATCAGCCAACCTGACCTTGCAAAGAATTTGCAATCGCCCGTCGATGACGGCATCCAGCTGTTCGTAAAAGCTTTGTTCAGCAGGGGTCAGAATGTTCTCGACCATTGATAAGTACACCCTGGGTTGGCCTGAACCGCGGAAAACCCAGATCAGAAGAATGATGCAGCCAATCACGAAAAGAGAGCCTAACCCAATCGTGACAGGCGACAGGAGCAAGGTTTCCACGTATCTCCGATAAATATCTGAAAGATAGGGAGCCGACAATCGCGAACCGTCGGGGTTTCGCCGCAACATATGGGGCTCCTATACGCCCAGCCGCTACCACCCTGTCCCCGCGTACACGGCATGCGTGCCGCCAAAAAGTCCGACCGTATTTAGTCTTGGTGTATCGGTCACCAGAACACCATCCGGTCTTGCGAGCTGCTGGCTCCGGGAATCGAAGATTAAAAGAAACTTAACCGGTACACTGGCCCCAGACGCTATATCTTGCCCGAATCGAGTCGAGCTAACGCTACCCTTGCCAAGACGCGTGGTTAGACCGGGGACTTCGCCGGCGGTAAGTTCGTAGGCTTGCACGGCTACGTACGGGGTTTGATCCAACAATGCGCGCCGTTGAGGATTGAGATGAGCAAGGAATTTAGTCAGACGGCGCTGCGCCAGTTGTACTTCGGACCGGTGGGGTTCGGCCGTCATGAACGAGTAGTCTCTTTCTCTCCGGGCAGACGGTTCTGTTGCCGGGGCTAAGAGAACAAAGGATCCAAGGATCAGGAGAGCGATCAGAAATTTCATTTGCCGTGTCCAATGTAAAGAGCGGTGTACCCGCCGAAAACGCCCAGGTGGCCCGGTGGTGGCGTCTCGAGGGAGATGTACCCTTCGTTACTGACCGATTGACCAGTCTTGGCATCGAAGATCATGATGAACTTTGTCATCATCGAAGCGCGATCGGTGTACGAGCCAGTTGTCCCTGTCAGGCCTAAGTTCACGGCTCTCGCGGAAAGACCTGGAACTTCGCCAACGGGTACCTCCGTTGCCACCACCGCCAGATAATCATTCTGAGCAACGCGCTCTTTTTCCCTAGGACTCAAGTGTGCCAGATAACTATTCACTCGGGTCTGGGCGAGTTCCGCCTCCCTGGGGTACGCTGCGCCCACCGCCAAAGTGTAATCCCGGTAAGTGGAATTTGCCGAGGACGCGCAACCGCTGAAGGAAAGGGGAATAAGAGAGGGTACCAACAGCAAAAAAATAATACGGGGGATCATGCGAAAACTGGGAGAATAGAGGAGATGGTCGCGGGAATCTAGAATTTCGTAGGGGTAGGCCCGAAAAGACGAACAGGCTCATCCCGGAATAATCCATCGGCTTCGATTGCTCCATGGATTATTCCGGGATGAGCCTGTTTGTCTTTTCGGGCCTACCCCTACGAAATCCGAAATTCTATCTCCTATCGGGCAAGCCCCGGCGCAAGCAAACGAGCCAGGGCTACTGCCCGATCCCAACAAGCACCACTTTCGATTACAGCTTGGAAGCTACCAGTTGCTCGAGTTTGACGATGTCGGCCGAGAATTTGCGGATTCCTTCCGCCGTTTTCTCCGTTGCCATCGCATCCTCATTCACAGCGAAACGGAATCCTTTTTCATCGAACGAAACCCGCTCCAACGAAGCGTCTTGCGCTTTCTCGGGCGAGAGTTTTCGCTCGATTGGATCGGTCGATTTTTGTAGCTCAGCCAATAGGTGAGGGCTGATTGTCAGCAGGTCGGATCCGGCAAGCTCGATAATTTCACCGGTGTTCCGGAAGCTGGCACCCATGACCTCGGTTTTATAGCCGAACTTCTTATAATAATGGTAGATCTTGGTCACAGACTGAACGCCTGGGTCCTCCGGGCCATGGAATTCTTTGCCGGTACTGGCCTTGTACCAGTCGTAAATTCGGCCTACAAACGGTGAAATTAGTCTCACCCCGGCTTCTGCGCACGCGACCGCTTGCGGAA
>JAFAVN010000573.1 GCA_019242435.1 Verrucomicrobiota bacterium
CCGGGAGGAGCTCCAGATTGGCTACGCGCCTGCGCCGTCGGCGGAGGTGATTGCACAGATCTTGGGCCGCTACCATGCGTTGGCACCGGGTACTACGATCACCCTGCATGATCTTTCCCTGAGCGAAATTCTCGCAGGCCTGAGATCTGGGAAACTTGATGCCGCTGTCACTCTTCGGCCAAAAGCCGGCGAAATGCGCGGACTCAAATTCTATGCGCTACGCCGATATTCCGTTGGTATCATCTGCGCAAACTTCAGTCCTTGGGCGACTCTAAAGTCGATTTGTCCTGGTGAGGTCCCAATGGATAAGCTGGTCGGTTACCGCGAAGCCGATTTCCCGGAATACCATGAATGGGTCGCCGGCGTTTTAGGAGTTAGCCCATCCCGAGTTCGATTCGTAGAGCAGTGTGACGGTGTGCTAAGTATGATTGCCGCTGTGGAAAGCGGGGTGGCCTCGGCTGTCGTTGGTGAATTCACCAAATTCATTGCCGGTGACCGGACCCGGTATGTCCCCTTCGAATCAAAGCCTTCCTTTATGGATGTTGGTCTGCTTTATCGAAAGGGCCAAGCTCAAGAAAAACTCGAGAAGCTGATCGTGGTCTCTCTAGGTATCAAATCGACACTTTGATCTCTATAAGACCGGCAGCCTTCAGACAAAACAGAAAGACCGGTACTCCAGATAAGAAGAGAAGGGCAGTCATGATTGGTCTCGTGCTACCGATCGATGACGGCATTTCTCAGGCCGAGGCTGGATTGGTAGTGGCGAAAAGATAACGGTGAATCTTCCACTGACCCTTTTCTTTCCGGAAGATGAACAACTCGTTGTTTCCTTCCTTCACCATTTTAGCAGCGGCGTGGATTCTCGTTTCTCCCGCCGAGGAGGTACGGGCGTAAGCCCAGTCACCGGCTTCAACGATTTCGTGGATGGTGAAAACGACATTCAACGTAATCGCCTCGAAGACTTTGTCATAGCCGGCTTTCACAGTATCGCGTCCGATCAGCGCCACGGAAAACTCCGGCATGAAGATAGGATCGCTCCCGTAAAGAGCCATCGCGGCCTGCGTGTCGCTGGTGTTCAGCGCTTTTTCGTAGGCCTTCAGAAGGTTGATAATTTCTTGGTTCATCACGTTGGTTGGTTTAGTTGTATTTCAAGTAAATAACGAGTGGATCAACCAGCGGCCCTGATGTAACCGCCAATCGTCTAACATAATTACGCGCTCCTTGTTCTCGCGGAAATACTCTTTTAGAACTGATCTGATTCCTAAGAAGTATTACGATTCACCAGACCCTTCACACTTGGCCGATGGCGGCAATTCAGTCTGAGTTCTCTGAAATCAGCTCAGAACGAAAACCCGAAAGTTCGAGATCTCGTACCCTTGTGCACAGAACGTCCTTCCGGCGTACGCCTCTGTCAGAGAATGAGAAACAACGTGACATTTTTCGCTGGCATGCAAGATGTTTAACATTCTCTCATTCTGCGCAGGTACCCAGGGGCATACTTCTTGACCAAGGGAATTGGAGCGGCTAAGACGTTGCTCCAAATTGTTAGCAAATCAGATCTAATCGCTATTTGACTGAAACATGTCGATCACCGTGAAAACGGAACAATCAACCACCCCGTCAATCGAAAAACCGGCAATCTCCGCCGAGCGACCAACAACCGGTAAAGCGCCAAGTAAGCGTCGTCGTATTTTACTTCTGGTTGCCATAGGGATAGGGGGCTTGGTACTGCTGTTTGGAATCCCACGGCTTATCCGCGCGTTCAACACTGTTTCCACAGATGACGCCTACGTGAATGGTTACGTGACCTTTGTAGCACCGCGGGTCAGCGGGCAAGTGGCACGCGTCCTGGTCGATGATAACAATCGAGTGAAGAAAGGCGATGTACTTCTCGAGCTCGACCCAGAGCCCTTCCAGGTGGAGGTAGCAATTAAGCAAGCCGCTGTCGACGCCGCGGAAGCGAACCTGGTGGTCGCTCGAGCTAACGTACAAGGCATTCTGGGTCAGACGCGGAGTAACCGTTTCAAACTCGCTCGCGCCATCGAAGACGTCGACAATCAGATCGCGCTGATTGCAGCCCGGGTAGCTACTTGGGAACAGGAAAAAGCTACGCTGGTTCTGGCTCAGCAGGAGTTTGATCGGGCCCAGCGTCTTCTCTCGACGAGGGTCGTGAGCCAGGAAGAATATGATGAAAGACGCGAAGCCCTGGATGTCGCCAAGGCCGAGGTAAGCCAAGCGCTGGAGAATATTCACCAGGCACGCGTCGCTCTAGGGCTGCCGGCTCAAGCGCCCGAAGGCAAAACTCTGGCCGATGTGCCAGCCGATCTCGATCAGACATTCTCTTCCGTCCGCCAAGCGCAGGCCGATCTGCTCCAAAGCGCCGCGCAACTCGGCATTGTGCCATCGTCCTACACCTTAACGCCCAAGCAAATGTTGGACGAGTTCTATCGGCGCGATCCTACCGGGAACCTGGATAAAATCTTTGCTGAGGTCATCAAGAATGCGCCCAGCCTGAAACAGGCTCAAACCAACTTGATGCAGGCCCGGCGTGATCTCGATCAAGCCAAACTCAATTTACGCTACTGTACTGTTTACGCCGAGATCGACGGCGTCATTACCCGGCGGAACGTCAATCCCGGCAACAACGTCCAAGCGGGGCAAAGTGTGATGGCGATCCGTTCGTTACGTGATATCTGGATCGACGCCAATTTCAAGGAGACTCAACTCCGCAACTTGCGTATTGGCCAACACGTCGACCTGGAGGTGGATATGTATGGTGGCAAGCACGTCTTCGAGGGACGGATCTCAGGGTTTACTTATGGCACCGGCTCCACCCTGGCGTTACTACCTGCGCAAAATGCGACCGGCAATTTCGTGAAAGTAGTGCAGCGATTGCCGGTTCGAATCGACGTCTTGAACTATGATCCCGACAAATTACCTCTTTTCGCGGGACTTTCAGTGACGCCAAGCGTCGACTTGAGACGGGCGCCAACCGGACCGAACGCCGGCCAATTTCTGCAGCGACCAGAGCAGGCTGGTGGGTCTAGCCAGCAGTGAGAAATCCGACTGTTCGCCCATGAGCGCTGGAACGTCCGTTCTCTCTGGAGGTTCTATTGTGTCCGGGTCACGAGCCATTAATCCGTGGCTCATTGCGATGGCCGTGGTGATCCCGACCTTCATGGAGGTGCTCGATACCACGATAGCCAATGTGGCGTTGCGTTACATCGCCGGCGGGCTTTCTGCCGCGGTTACCGACAGCGAATGGGTCATTACCAGCTATCTTGCCGCCAACGCCATCATCCTGCCCATTTCAGGCTGGATTTCCGCTCATTTAGGGAGGCGCAACTATTTTCTGTTGTCTATCGCCATCTTTACCCTCAGCTCTTTGCTATGTGGCATGGCCACCAGTCTCAGCCAGTTAATCCTCTTCCGCGTAATGCAAGGTCTGGCCGGGGGCGGTCTTCAACCTTCCAGCCAGGCAATTTTGTTGGACAGCTTTCCCACGGAAAAACAAGGCGCCGCTCAGACGGTCTTTGGCGTGGCCGCCTTGCTGGCTCCCGTGATCGGCCCGACCCTGGGCGGCTATATTACCGACGAATATTCGTGGCGTTGGATTTTCTATATCAATTTGCCGGTGGGTATCGCGGCTCTTTTCCTTTGCTGGCTCCTAGTCCAGGATCCGGAATACCTCCGTAGCCAGCGGGCGGAATTAAAAAAACAGCCGCTGAATTTTGATATCGTTGGTCTGAGCCTTCTTGCGCTCACCTTGGTCTGCTGGGAAATTGTACTAAGCAAAGGACAGGAGTGGGATTGGCTGAACGATGCTTTCGGCCGAGTACAAGTTCTGGTCATCCTTTTCTTTAGCGGAGCGGTCGGCTTGGTGGTTTGGGAAACGCATCGAAAGAATCCGATCGTCAATTTTCGGCCATTTCGTGACCGGAATTTTGCCATCTCCTGCCTGATTATCTTTTGCGCATTCGGTGTCCTCTATGGCACCAGCACCCTGTTGCCGGCGTTATTGGAATCGCTTTTCGGATATGACGCCTTCCATGCCGGGTTAGTCTTATCGCCGGCGGGCGGTTTTACGATCCTGGCGCTAGTCATCGTTGGCGGTTTGCTGAGCCGCGGGTTGGACGCCCGCTGGCTGATCGCCGCCGGGTTGTTAGTGCTCGCTATCGGCTGTTACTGGATGTCGCAAATGAATCTGGATATATCTGCCTGGCAGGTTGTCTGGCCACGAGTGGTCATGATAACCGGATTGGGCTTGATTTTCGCGCCTTTGAATGTCGCCGCTTTTCTCTATATCCCGCGCACCTTGCGCGGTGCTGCGGTCGGTGTTTTCGCCCTGCTGCGCAACGAAGGCGGCAGTGTCGGGACCTCCATGGGGCAAACTATCACCGAGCGCCGCGAAATATTCCATGCTCTGCGGCTTAACGAGAACCTCGATCAATTCAATCCGGCAGTGAACTCGTATTTCGCGCAAACCGAGCCGGGACTCTTTCAACAGACCGGAGATGCGGCTGCCGCTCACCAAATGGCTTTACAGTCACTCGAAGATCTTCGTGAACAACAGGCCTCGTCGCTGGCCTATTTCGACGCTTTTCTCATCTTCGCAGTGCTGGCCGTAGGCCTCGCGTGCCTAGTGCCGTTGATGAAGCGCTCCGCCGCCCACCAGGGTGAACATATTGCGGCGGAGTGACTTTCTTCGAATGCCTCAAGCCGGCGCCCAATGCGGGAATTGGTGCGCCCGGCTAAAGGAATGCCGCGCGATGTTTTTGACACCAAGTCTCGAAGGTTTGTGCCGGCTTCCCGGTTAATCGTTCGACTTCATTAGTTTGAAAGATGCCCTGGCCCTTGCGCACTTGAATCCAGAGAGTGGACAAACCTTCAATGATTGCTTCGGGCAACCCGTTCGACTTCATGCTCTCTACGGCTGCCTCTATCGGGATATCAATGCACTGGATCGGTTTGCCGATAACTTTGCTCAAGATATTTACCTGTTCGTGGGCACTTAATAATTCGGGACCGGTCAGCTCGTAGGTTTTTCCTTCGTGCCCGTTGGTTGTCAGCGCCGCTGCTGCCACCGCCGCGATATCATAGGGAGATATGGGTGCGGTTTTGCCGTCAGCGGTGGGGTTAAAGACTTTCGCTTGCGCTTTGATAGTGTCGGCCCAAAAACGCAACGTATTAGACATGAACCCGCCCGGCCGCAAAAAGGTCCGCGGGATGCCGGTCTCTTCGATGAATCTTTCTTTCTGGAGATGCAAAAGACCGATTGGATTTTTGTCGTCGAAGCGGAGCACTCCGCTTGACACCATAACGATGTGGCCGACACCGGCTCGTTTGGCTTC
>JAFAVN010000277.1 GCA_019242435.1 Verrucomicrobiota bacterium
GCGGTTCGCGAACTCCGATGCAGTGGTCCAAGGAGAAGAATGCAGGCTTTTCGACGGCATCGGCCGAGAAACTTTATCTCCCAATTGATCCTTCCGAGTCACGGCCGGACGTCACTACTGAGGAGAAAGATCCAGCATCCATGTTGAACTTCACGCGTCAACTGTTGAAACTGCGCCGCCAGCACCACGCGCTCGGCAATAGCGCCGCTTTTCAGCCTTTGTATGCGGAGAAAAATAAGTATCCACTGGTTTATCTTCGGGCGGCCGATACGGAGCGCATCGTTGTTGCAATCAATCCCGCCGAACGTGCTTGCACCATTATATTGGGAGCGATAGTTAGACCGGCTCCGCTGCGTCCATTACTTGTACAAAACGCAGAATTACGAGACGGCCGCATTGAGATGGGGCCGGTTTCTTTTGGCATCTTTGCAGCCGAGTAGTTAGTCCGCCTCAGCCTCGGGCGGCTCTTTCAAACTGCTCTTGTCTCGGTAAAGAGTTCCCCACTTGCTTGATGGGGGAAGGTCGCCGAAGACGTTCATTAGAATTCACGATATAACCCAGCCTTGGTTCTATCATCTGTCCGTAAAAATCGTGTGGGCTTTGAGCCATCGCATTGCGCGAGATCGCTGCCAGGTGCGCGCACGGCCGCAACAGCGCCGATCCGGATAGTCCCATAGAACCATAAAGAATGATTCGTCTGTGCCATAGCATGGGTATCGGCCCGATGATAAAAGAATCGAAAAGTAACCAATAAACACTTCTCTAGTTATGAACAAAATCTACGAGATCAGCTTTCTTGATGAACATACGCCGAATCATGCCGACGAATATGCGGCCGTACAGCTCGGCACTTTTTCCGGCACCATCTACAAATCTCAATATCGATCGAATGGAAATGTTATTCCATCCGACACGGGCGAACAGCTCATCGCAGACCGGCTCAACTGAAAAGAGGAAATCCGTCCAGACAGGACCCGGATGTGGTACTGACGCAGGTTAGCTCCAATATTACGCGTTCCTGCTCTGTTCAGAATAGAATTCGGCCCTGTTTTGACTGTGGGGAGACCAGAGGCCTGCCAACAGTACTGCTAGAATGCCGGTGAGAAAAACTCCATCGAAGGTCCCTGCTCCGCCTATGGAAACGACCGGTGCACCTAGACCTTGCACTCGGCCGAGATTCAGCAAGTCTGCTCCGACCAGCGCGCCAAGGCTGCCACCGATATAGGCTAGCGCCGCGGTTCGCCGCAACGAAAGCACCATCGCCATTAAGGCGCTGGCGATCGCCGGAACGAAGATTGGCAACGCGATACCGAGACCAGGAACAGGTTTGGCCAGAAAATGGCAGATCGCGCTTACGCCGGCGATCGCCAAAGCTCCTCGCATCCACAAGCGATGTCGCACCAGTACATAGAGAGAAATCAATCCCGGAATAAGTGCGCCGCCAACATTTACCGCAACGATGGTCCCGGGCCAATCAACCACAACGGGCACCATGTAATGTAACCCAAAGAAATCAATCTCTCGTCCAGACAAGATGTGCTGCCCCGGTAATTCAGCTAACGGGATATTGAAGTAGCTGCCAACTAACGAAGCGAGCAGGATAAGTATGGCCCCTTGGGCGCTAATGCCAATGCGCGTATAGGCATATGGCAGGGCTCCAACCCGCAGGAGCACGACCAACAAGATAAATATTCCCGCCAGGATAGAAAAGAGCCCGGGAGAAAGCGGCAAATAATGTAGTCCGTTAGCGTGCATTGCATCATCCATTTCAGTTAACTTAGCCAACCATTGTTCGCTTACATGCGCATTACCATAGGATTACAGTTTCACCGCACAGTCGCTCCTTTGTTCGACCGCTCCGGCTCGGCGAATCCGGTCCCTTTTGCAGCAAAAGTTGATCTCGGCAGGTCACCGAAAGATCAGCCGCGTTTCGCGGTATCTTTGAGCTTCAGATAATCGCTTAAACGGATTTTTCTGCGGTAACGCTTGGAAAACAGAGCTCGTTCGGATGATAACCACGGCATTTGGGACAAAAAGCCGCTCAGCGCGTGGATCTTAGATTCATTAACGTAATGAAACCTAACTTTTATGTCATAAGGGAGGCGCCTTGTTCGTCGTATTGAAAAAGACATGAAAAATAAACACGGCTTCTCTCATTTCAGGTCGATGGCTGAATCGGGTGCCGCAAGTTTCGAATCGATTATTTGGATTCTCAGCTGCTTAACCACGGTTTTAGGCGTGATCCTGGCTGCGCACAGCACACAACCCTTACTCTGGCTGGCAGTTTGGCCGGTCCCCGTAACTCTCGCCTGCACGATTTTTATCTTATTTCGCCAGGGATTCCATTTGGAGGATGGCGTACTGGTGCTCGGCCGGCGGCCGAAGGGGTTCCCGTCAAGCCGCCTGATTGTCACGTCTAAGGCGGGTGAGGGACGAATGTCTCTTACGCCTACGCCGTGAAAATCGACTAACTTAGGTGCAAGATGATTTTGCCGCTGGTTCGTCCACTCTCGGAAAGCTCATGAGCCTTCCTGACTTCACTCAGTGGCAAGACCGTGGCGACACGCGTTTTCAGCTTTCCCTCAGCAATCAACTGATTTATCTCGCGCAATTGCTTTCCGCTCGGTTGCACGCCGATCATCGAGGCGCGGACGCCATACTTTTCTGCTTTTTCGTTGGATGGCGGCGTCACGATCGACACTAAAAAACCATTGCGACGCAGCGTTCGAAACGATCGCTCCAACATATCGCCGCCCACCGTGTCAAAAACAACGTCAACCTCACCCACTCTTTGCTCGATCTTCTCCCGGGTGTAATCGACAAATTCGTCCGCGCCCAGGCTTCGCACGAAGTTCTCATTCTTAGAGGAGGCCGTCGCGATTACAAATGCCCCCTTCGCCTTGGCCAGCTGCACTGCCATCGAACCGACGCCGCCCGACGCACCCGTGATCAGGATTCTTTGACCAGCTTGGAGATTCGCCGCGTCAAAAATTGCTTGCCAGGAAGTCAATGCCCCCACTGGAACCGCGGCTGCATTGTCAAAGTCGAGGTTTTCTGGTATCGGCGCAATTTCATCGGGTTTGGCTATCGTATATTCCGCATAGCCTCCGTTACGCTGCAAACTGACGAATCCGTACACTTGATCGCCTGGGCTGAAGTCACGCACATCGCCACCAGCTTCTTCGATTGTACCTGCGATTTCGCAGCCAAGCACAATCGGCAACTTCAACCCAAACACCTCACCTAATCCGTCCCGGATTTTCCAATCGACCGGATTAACGGCAACCGCGCGATTATGCACGAGAATCTCGTCTGATTTTGGTTTCGGACGTTCGATCTCACCGTAGGTCAGAACAGTTTGATCGCCGTATTTGCTGATGGTCACGGCTTTCATTTTTTCTAACGCTAGTATCATTTACCGGGCAAGAAGTCGAAAACTCGATGCCAGCTGTCAGAACGTAAATCCGTAGGTTCGAAATCCCGTACCCGGACCTGGTTGGATCAGTTTTATATATAAGTCCCTTAACCACAGGGACAAGGGACGAACCTGAAAGACTGGCACGCAAGATGATGGTGAGGGTTTTTGTCGAATTAAAAAGGACCTCTATGTCAGCACTCCTTGTCCCCTGGCTTACAATGGCATTACTTATGACGATCACCCTGGTTCACGCCTTAAGAAGGGATCAGTGAGGCGAGCGAAAATCATTCGATCGAGTCGTGCCTGCAAAATGCGGCAGCATCCGCCCCGCTCTGGCGGGACAAGAAGGCAGGCGGTTACGGGAATTTTGCGCTAGCTAGAGCCGAATATTGATAGGGCGAGGCTCCGGATTTCCGACGCGTCGTATGCAAGGCGATTGTGCTCCTGCCGCCAGTTGACTGAACCGCGAAGTAGCCGAGCCCCTCCCAGCCTTAAATCTTATTGGACCATCCGGCGCCATAACGATTTTCTCGATCGCTGCCAGCAATTTGAAGCTGTTCCTGGCACTGAACTTCGGTCCTGCCCGCGAAGCGGCTCGGCGCGCGCTGCCGGCGTCTACCCTGGAAATCGGGTCAGGTGTAAGCGGCCGCTGCCAGGCAAAGCAGAATGAATCCAGTCAATAACAACCAGGAACGCACTCCTTGAAAGAATTCCCATCGATCTCGCATCTGTTTCCAATTGGCAGCGCGATCCTGGGTATGCCATCGGCCGGTAGCAAGGTTGATCGGCACGTTGAAGATAAGCGTAGAGATCAACGCCGTCACGAAAGCCAGCGCCGAACCCCAGCGAACCGGCCCAGCTACCGACCTGAAACTATCTTGGATCGCATAGGAAACGGAGAGGATCGGACACAGCACCATGAGAATCGGCATAACGCGTCCAAAGGTTTTGAGGAGACCTTTCTCCACTTCGACGTGGTATTCAGCAGGCAAATTGCGGATCACCGGATGAACGAACGCGTAGGAACCAAACTCGGCACACGAAGTGAAGCCGGCGATGATCAAAGTGGCGAACTCGAGTAGATCAAAAGTCATGGAGCTCCGGTTGTTAAGAGTAGAGAGCCCAGGAGGCCGAGGAGTTCAAGAGCATCCGGGTTGATCATCACAGGATGAGGGTACATTTTTCTCAGCTGCGTGTGAGGCATGAAAACGGTCCTTATCACAATGCTCTTCATCGCCACAATCGTTTCTCGTCTGGCTGCGCTATCCATCGCTCCCAAACCGGGTGCAACGACGGAAGCTCCTGACGAGGATGCTGCTGAATTAGATAATGCGCGCGGGGGCTACGACAATGTAGCAAATCAGGTTCACTCGAAAATTATCGAAGTAACGAGTGATACCATAACTGGCAATGAGCTAGTTCGGATCCATTGGACGATTAATTCCGAGGTTTGGATCTGGGCGTTTAAACTCCGCTTTACCTACTTTGACGAAAATCATAAAGCGGTTTCAACCGAGACCCGATGGATCTATTCTCCGAATGAAGATGGATCATTCAATATGGTTCCGCCTCATTCCTCTATAGAGAACTGGCACGAACTCACGGTGCCGACCGATCAGGTGAGCAAATTCAGGGCAGTCTCGGTACTGGTTGAGACCGCATACCAACCAGATTGAAGTCTTGGTATACGGCAATTTATTGCCGTGGTGGCGCTCGGAGGTGCGTTGCTGATGGTTTAGCTGCTCGCCGGGCTGCACAATCTCAGAACCTGGCAGTGATGGCGTTTTGAATCGGGCCTGGCTCCAAGCGGCCCTCCTCCGATCTCGACAGGCGACCTCTCAGGAATTTTCAAATCCGCAGCTGATTCCGGTGCACTGATGCGTGTCACGTAATCGTAACAATTTGCCTGCACCGGATACGCGAACACTAGTAATGAACGTTGCAGGCGAGTATTTGACGGTTCAGGCGATCGTGTTCGCCTGTGTCGCTTTATCGTTGTCCCTTTTCTTCGAATTTATAAACGGCTTCCATGATACCGCGAACGCGGTCGCAACCGTGATCTACACCCGCAGCCTACCAGCCACCGCTGCGGTAGTGTGGTCCGGCATATGGAATTTTATAGGCGTACTCTTGTCGACGGGAGCGGTCGCGTACAGCGTTGTCGCGATTCTTCCACCGTCGCTGGTACTCAACGTCGCTTCCGGAAGGGGCGCCGCAGCCTTAATTGGGCTCTTATTAGCGGCGGTAATTTGGAATTTTGGCACCTGGTACATCGGGTTACCGTGTTCTAGTTCGCACGCATTGATCGGTTCGATTCTAGGAGTCAGTCTGGCGGACAGTTGGATTCATTCAGGTTCACCGGGCGGATTACGATGGGACCAGATTCAGGATGTTTTTCTTGCGCTTTCGTTATCGCCAATCATCGGATTTGGCATAGCAGGGATTTTACTTTATCTGCTTCGCCTTTTCATCAAGGAGCACAACCTATTCAAACCGGCAGATCAAGCTCGCACGCCGCCCGGTTGGATTCGCGCCATTTTGATCGTGACCTGTACCGGGGTGAGCTTTGCTCACGGCACAAACGACGGCCAAAAGGGAATGGGTCTCTTGATGCTCGTTTTGATAGTGGTTTTACCTTCAGCACTCGCTTTAAATCCCGAACTGAAACCCGGAGATGTTCATCGATTAGTGACGCAGCTAGATCAAGGCATCGAGTTTATTCAACCTAAGAATCCGGGGAAGCCGCCGCTGCCCTCAGACCAGGCTACTCGGGTCTTGGTCGAATTTGCTGCCGCCACTGGAAAAATGAACGATGAAGTGTTTCCCGCATTAGGCGTCAAAATGACTGAGTTCCGATCGGCCCTCGCTAACAAAGCTTCAATTCAGGACCTTCCGTACCCAGAACGACAAACCCAGCGAAAAAACGCTTATTTAATTAACGAAACGATATCGAAGCTTCGCAAGGAACAACAAATCGGCAAAGAAGACCTGAAAGAACTATCAGCTTTACTGAAGAGTGCGATTCAGTACATCCCGGTCTGGATCAAGGCGGTGGTGGCTTTCAGCTTAGGGCTTGGCACGATGGTCGGTTGGAAACGGATTGTAACAACCGTAGCCGAACGCATTGGCAAGAATCGGCTCGCCTATGCCCAAGGCGCATCGGCGGAGGTAACTACCATGGCCACTATTCTTTTCGCAGACCGGCTTGGATTGCCGGTCAGCACAACGCATGTTCTGACATCAGGCATCGCGGGCACAATGGTCGCCAATCGCGCAGGTGTTCAGAGGAAAACTGTGGTCAGCATCATTTTAGCTTGGGTGTTAACTCTACCCGTTTGTGTTTTTCTGGGGGCGCTCTTTTTCGCCGGCTCTCTCTTTGTTTTCTTTAATCTGCTAGGCTGGAAGTGAGGTAACGGCTCGGGCACAGAAATGGATGCTTACGTTCTGCTATTCGAAGCCTCGCTATTCCCTAAAAGGCGCTTCTGGAAGCAGGGAAAAGCCCAGCCTCTCGTTGTCCGTCTACTGAGCGGCGGCTCGGGTGTAACTTTAGTCCCATCCCGTTTCCGACCGGTCTGGCAGGCCTACTCAAGAGAAATCCACCCAGCACTTCCCGATCGAACTAAAAGAAACACAAATTTGCATCATGAGAAGATCTATATTGGACGTGAGAAAGTATGTTTTGATAGCCATGTCGAGTCTGGGTTTGTTGGCGTTCGCTCCAGGCCAGGCCCGGGCAGACGAGGTTTATTCAAACGGAACGGTAACTGTGTATCGCCATCATTCACCGGAATGGTATCGTGAACACGAATACATGCGCCACCGTGACTGGAGGGAACATGAATGGAGAGAGCACCAATGGCGAGAGCATCACAGGCATTATTACCCGGATCAAGACTAAGGAATTAGAGAACGCACGATAAGAGAAGCATTTCTCTTGAGGGCGACCTGCCTGCTTAGTCAGGCAGGTCGCTCGCTAGTTTTTGTCGCGTAACGACAAATCGATGGACCAGCCAGCTGAAAGTTCTTAATACGATTGCAGCGGGTTAGCAGCACTTCGTTTTAAGGTGTCGGCCCCTACGATCCGGTTACAATGCTGGGAGTCCCCACTACGTACAGAGCCCAGACGCCGATTAACGTATGAGAAGCACTCACAGAGATCAACGACCGCTGCCGTGAATAGAGCCACCCCCAAAACATCCCCGGCAAAAAGGATGCAACCGCAAAATAGGGCGATACGAAGAGGTGAAAGGTTGAGAATAGTAGATTCGAAATCAGAATGGCTTTGAACGTGCGTCCGCGACCGCTCAAAAATTCTTGAAGCGACCCTTGGATAACACTGCGCGCGATGAATTCTTGGACTGGAGTCAAGACGACATAAATAGCGAGTTGCGCCAGGTGATTGCTCTGCAAAGGGTATTGACTGAGTCTGCCGCTGAATAGGTCGAGACGATCAAAAGTCGGGAGAATCCGGATGGCGATCCATTTTGCCAGGACGATCAGGGCGAGTATGGGGAGTGAATAAGTAACTGCAGTGTAAACCGCGGTCGGCCAATCCGACCATCTCAATCCGTAGAATTCGAGACAACCTGGGCGCTTGAGCACGACCGAAACCGAAGTCAGGAGCAGTACTAACAATAGGCAGGCTGAAATCAAAATATTGGTGTCGAGGTCATAAACCAGGTTTCTGCTGAAATGGACGACCACGGAATAAAAGCACGAATTTACGATGATGTAGATCAGAAAGTGCCCCATCAGGTCGCGAGTCTTCGTTATTTGCGCGAGGTTTTGCACGACGTCGAGATCAGTGGAGCCGGGAGTTGAGATTGGCGCCAGGCATGTCGACTGTTTTCTGTCGCTAAGATCCGACGAAGGAAATGGGACGGCCGGAACTAAGAACTGACCCGCTCCCGATCGACCAGAAAGAACATCAGGAATGCTGGTAAGCTTGACTCCCGGATAATCCATTCTGCTCAGATTCATAAAGTCGTAAAATTCGGAGATGGAACGACTAACTACCATGACGTCCGCAACGGTTCTATGGTGCCAACGGACTGTTCTCTCTAGTTCGAGAGAACTAATTGTCCAAACAAGTCGAACGACTTTGGATGTTAGTAAACGCTCGCTAACCCCGCTTTTGACTTCAGTAGCGGTTATTTAGTGAGCAGCGCGCGGACGGTCTGGTCGAGCGCGCCGCTGTTAAATAAGTTGAACAACTCGAAAAAGCCGTAAGCCAGCGCACTAAGCGCCGAGACTCCGAGCAGCAGCAGCCCAATCCATTCGACGCCCGTCAGCCGAGCAGAGGCGACTTCAGCGCAGAGCTTCCATAAGCGGATTTGCGGTTCCGTTTCTACCTTGGACCGAGTAACCGGACTTTGCCTATCCGCGACCCGCGACCGCTGCTTTATTGCCCGATCAGGCTGCAGCGGCTCCGCCACAATGTAGAGATTCGTCGTCGTCATAATGTTGCGCCTTTCCGTACTTGCTGGCTTCCTCCCAATTTTTTGGATCTCCGGTTTCAATAATACGACGAA
Source organism: Verrucomicrobiota bacterium (assembly GCA_019242435.1). Lineage (GTDB taxonomy): Bacteria > Verrucomicrobiota > Verrucomicrobiia > Chthoniobacterales > JAFAMB01 > JAFAVN01. The sequence goes on from JAFAVN010000277.1 coordinate 8,950, forward strand.
CTAACCGTTGCGTTCAGGACACTGGAACCTCAGACCAAGTATGGAGCGCTGGCAAAAAAGGTGCGATGATCGCTTCGAAGTCCTTTCACGCCGCGCCGAAACGAAGAGGAGGGGCAACGCCTGATCGCCGAGGCAGAGCGAGATCTAGCGCGCTGGTAAGGATCGGAGGCTGTGTCGGAAAGCTGATGATCTATTAGGATATGGGATATCAAAGCCGTGGATTCCCTACCCTTGCCCGCACGAACTAGAATTTTACGCCGGCTACGGTGACAGTGATCGGCGCCTTATGCTCCGGATCCTACTCTCTCTTTTTTTTGTCACATCCGCCTTCGCCGGGATAATCTCTGCGCCAGAGCATCCACTCGCGACACTACGTCGCGATCATCCTCGGCTGATCGCAAGTGAAGACGACTTCCAACACGTTCGCGAGCTGGTTGCATCTGATGCCCTTGCCGGGAAACTGTATGAGAGCCTCAAACACCACGCCGACGAAATCCTCGGCCAGCCTACGGTCGAACACAAACTGATCGGGCCGCGTATGCTCGATCAAAGCCGGCGTTGTTTAGATCGTGTGTATACGTTGGCGCTGGTCTATCGCATCAGCGGCGAGTCCAAGTACTTGGATCGCGCGGTCACCGAGCTGCGCGCGGCTGCGGGATTCCCGGATTGGAATCCATCTCACTTTCTGGACGTAGCCGAGATGACGCATGCCTTCGCGATCGGCTACGATTGGCTTTTCCAAAAGCTAAAGCCTGATGATCGTGCCCGGTTCCGCAAGGCGATCCAGGACAAGGCCTTGGATGAAGCGATCAAAATGTACCAGGATCACCATTGGTGGACGGTTGCAGTTCACAATTGGAACCAGGTGTGTAACGGCGGCATAACGCTTGGTGCCCTGGCTATCGCGGATGAGGACCCCGAACGTGCCGAGTATATCCTGCAGCAATCAGTCGCGTCCATCCAGCTTGCGATGGCCTCGTACGCGCCGGAAGGCGGATGGGCTGAGGGCCCGGCATATTGGCAATACGCCACCTCGTACAATGCCTATTACCTGGCAGCCCTGCAAAGCGCGTTGGGAACAGACTTCGGCTTGTCGTCGATGCCCGGCTTCGATCACGCCGGTGATTTCCGTATTTTCATCCAGGGACCGGCAGGAACGTTCAACTATGGTGACGCGCAGCCTGGCGCGGGCACGGCACCCGAGATGTTCTGGCTCGCCAAGCGATTTTCACAGCCGGTATTTGCCTGGGACGAACTGCAGCACTTGAACAGAGGCCAGCGTCCCACCGCGCTGGACTTAGTATGGTATCAGCCCATCGGTCAAAGCCCCAGTAAGGCCGGTTGGCCGCTTAACAAGATGTTTCGCGGCGTGAATGTCGGCTTCCTGCGGAGCGATTGGGATTCGCCTGATGCCATTTGGGTCGGCGTGAAGGGCGGTGACAATCGCGCGAATCATAGCCACCTCGATCTCGGCAGCTTTGTTCTCGATCTCCACGGAGTGCGCTGGGCCGTCGATCTCGGGAGCGACGACTACGACTTGCCAGGCTACTTTGGCCCACAACGGTTCACCTATTACCGCTTGCGGACGGAGTCGCATAACACCGTGCTCATTGATGGGGAGAATCAAGATGCGAACGCGAAAGCTCCAATGACAATGAAGAATGGGGTTGTGGCTATCGACCTCGCGGCTGCCTATCCGGGAAAGGTCACGAAGTTTATACGCACCATCGAACTGACCGCCCAAAATGGTGTCTCGATTCGTGATGAGATAGCTGGGCCGCAGCCCATGGACCTCTTATGGGGCATGGTCACCGACGCACAAGTGATAGTCGATCACAGGCGAGCGCAATTAAAGAAGGGAACGGCAACGCTGCAAGCGGAGATCAAGTCGCCACCAGAGGCGGTATTCGACGTCCTCCCGACTCA
>JAFAVN010000285.1 GCA_019242435.1 Verrucomicrobiota bacterium
GTTCTCATCGAAGGTTTACTGAAAGAAATCTTCGCTGCCACCTTGGGAGTAACCGTCGAGACGCCCTTCTTGAGACTTACTTACCAGGAAGCGATGGACCGGTTCGGCAGTGACAAACCGGATCTCCGTTTTGGAACTGAGCTGATCGATCTCAGCGATTCGTTCCGTGACACTCAGTTTAAGGTCTTCAGAAGTGCCCTGGACCAGAACGGAGTGGTTAAGGCGATTAACGCCAAAGGTTTTGCCAATGTCACAACCGGGCAGATCGAAGAGCTGACGAATCTCGCAAAACAGACAGGTGCACGAGGTCTCGCCTTCATCAAAGTTGAAAACGGAGAATGGAAATCCCCAATCGTGAAGTTCTTTTCGGAGACTGAAAAGGAAGCGCTGCGAGAGAAACTAGCGATTGAGGAGGGGGACCTGATCCTCTTTGCAGCCGACAATTGGGAGACAGTTTGCACCGTGTTAGGTCGTCTCCGTCTGAAGGTGGCGGAGCTGATAAACCTGACAACTGACCCGGCTGACTTGAAGTTTCTCTGGGTAACTGATTTTCCGTTGATGTTTTTCGATCCCGCCGAGAACAAGTGGAACGCGATGCATCATCCGTTCACTCGTCCCAAGGCCGAAGACGTACCGCTGCTGGAGAAAGGCGAGTTCGGCAGGGTCAGAGCGGATGCGTACGACGTGGTGCTAAACGGGGTTGAAATCGGCGGAGGCAGCATACGAATCCATGAACCTGAGTTGCAACAGAAGGTGTTTGCCGTACTGGGAATCGGTCCGGAGCAGCAACGTAAGTTGTTTCAACACCTGCTGAGCGCCTTCTCCTTCGGCGCGCCGCCGCATGGAGGGATTGCATTGGGTATTGACCGGTTGCTAATGCTCATCACCGGCACCTCCAATATCCGGGACGTGATCGCGTTTCCGAAAAATAGCCGCGGCCAGGATTTGATGATGGATGCCCCGGCCGAGGTCTCGCCCAAACAGTTACAAGACCTGCATTTGACGGTGCGGAGAGGGCAATAGCGGCTTGTCGGGAGCCTCTACCAATGCGCCGACGGCTCAGCAGCCAAGCGGCGTCGCATGTCAACCGACCTAGAGAGCGACCCGCCCCTTGCGAGGATTCTTTGGTTTGAGGGGAGCCTCGGCCCATCGAATCTCAGGACAAAAAATGTGCTGCACGACCGCGCAGCACAAATCCTGAATCGCAAAGCGACATCCGAACCCGTCGCCGATGCTTCGGATCTCACCAATCACGCTACTGAGCCTTCGGGCTCGGTTGAGCCTGTGTGTTGCCCCCAGCATCTTTCTTGATGCCTAACAATTCCACCTCGAAAACCAGCGTAGAACCCGGCGCGATATCTTCCCCTTCCCCTTCGTCACCGTAAGCCAGTTCTGAGGGGAGATAGAGCTCCCATTTCGAACCCACCGGCATCAATTTCAATGCTTCCGACCAGCCTTTGATCACTTCATTTACCGGAAATGAAACGGGACCACCGTTTTTGGCGGAACTATCAAATTCCTTCCCATCGATGAGTGTTCCCCGATAGTTCACTTCGACTACATCGGTGTCTTTGGGTTTGTCGCCGGTACCGCTCTTGACGACTTTATATTGAAGACCGTCAGACAGCGTGGTCACTCCAGGCTTCTTCGCGTTGTCGTCCAGAAACTTTTTTCCATCCGCTTTGTTCTTCTCAGCAGTGACCTTCGTTTCCTGCTGTTTCTTGGCCATCGCGTCCTCTTGTTGCTGCGCCAGCTTCTGTTGGAACGCCTGCATGGTTTGCTGCAACTCAGCATCGCTCAACGCCTTGGGCTTGTTACCAAGCACGTCCTGAATTCCCTGGGCTAGCGCTGCATCGTTCAGCGGAACCTGAAGGCGCTGGAGCGTCTTGCCGATATCAACGCCGATCGTATAGCTGAGCTTGTCTTTGTCATCTTTCAAAGCCGTGCTCGCGGACCCGGAACCACTGGTGGGAGACGGGCTTGGATTGCTGTCCTCGGCGTAGACCACAGACGAAGCAGCGAGAACGGCAAAGACTAGGATTGTCCGTTTCATAAACATCGGATCAGACTCAACGCAAAGGATAGCACTCGCAACCGGATTTTGAAGGAGTTCGGAGGGAATGAGTAGGGCAGGAGTTCGGGTGTTTGAAATCGAAACTGCACTCGCGGCGCTCCTCGAACCCATGAACTCCTTCTACACTTCTGCACTCCTCCATTTGCCATCAGTCCGTTCTTGGGCCAGGTACTCCCCTCTATAGACACAATGTCATCGACGTCCATTCCTTCTAGAGACGAGATTGCTGAAAGCGACACCTGGGATCTCACTAAACTGTATGCATCCGAGGAAGGTTACCAAGGGGATCTGGAAAGGTTGAAGCACGAGTATCCGCGCTATGAATCATTCAGAGGGAAGCTGGGTCAATCGGCCGATCTTCTGGCAAAGTTTTTGGAATTCGACCGCTCCGTCGACATTCTGGCGGAGCGACTCGGGCATTATACGTCTCTGAGAAATGCGGAAGATAGCTCGAACCCCAAGAACCTTGCCAGGAAAGCCGAGTTAGCAAATCTGATGACAAAAGTCCGGGAAGTTACCTCCTTCGTAACTCCGGAGATTCTGGCAGTTCCGGACGACCGATTTGATAGTTTCTTGCAGGACACTGCCTTGGCGGAATGGCGAAACAGCCTGCGACGGCTCCGTCGATTTCGGCCACACACGCTTTCCGAAAACGAAGAAAAAATACTGGCGGCAGGCGCGCAGGTAGTTCGCGGCCACCATGAAACTTTCTCGCAGTTGACCAATGTGGATATGTCTTTCGGTATCATTACCGACGGCAAAGGCCGGGAAGTGCCGCTCTCGCAAACCACCTACATTTCCCTCCTCCACAACCAGGATCGCGAAGTTCGCCGGCGCGCGTTCGAGCAATTTTATAAGGAATTTTCAGATCACCGATACACGCTCGCCTCATCGCTTGCATCATCCATTCGCGGCGATGTATTCTACGCCCGAATAAGGAATTATCCGAGCGCTCTGGAGGCATCTCTCTTCGGCGATGACGTGCCAGTCGCGGTCTATGATAATCTCATCGAAGCCGTGAGGGTGAATGTTTCCGCGCTGCACGATTATTATGACTTGCGCAAACAGTTACTGGGACTCGACGAAATTCACCAGTTCGACACGTTCGTACCGCTATTTCCGGAGATAGCAAAGACGATCCCGTTTGATGAGGCCATCGATTTAGTAACCGCTGCCCTGGAGCCACTGGGTGATGAGTATGTAGGCACCTTGCGAAACGGCCTGAAATCCCGCTGGGCGGATCGGTACGAGACGAAGGGGAAACGGAGCGGCGCCTTTTCTTCTTCCAGCTATGGCAATCCGCCGTACATCCTCATGAATTACCGATCCGATGTGCTGTCGGACGTGTTCACCTTGGCACATGAGGCCGGGCATTCCATGCACAGTTGGTTCTCCCAAAAATTCCAGCCATATCAAGACTATGGTTACCCCATCTTTCTCGCCGAAGTAGCTTCGACATTTAATGAAGAGCTGCTGACTCAGTATCTCTTACAACGTGCTGAGGACGACCGATTGCGCGCTTACCTCATCGACCGCCAGATAGAAGACATCCGGTCGGTGCTATTTCGCCAAACCATGTTTGCCGAGTTCGAAAAGCAAACCCACGCGATCGAAGAAGCCGGCGGTCCTTTGACTTTGGATGTTTTCACCGAACGCTACCGGGCTTTATTGGAAGGCTATTTTGGCCCGCGCTTCGTCCTGGATGATCCGTTGAAGTTGGAATGCCTCCGGATCCCTCATTTCTATTCAGCGTTCTACGTTTACAAGTATGCGACCGGCATTTCGGCCGCCATAGCCCTGGCGCAACGGGTTATTCGAGAGGGAGCGCCGGCAGTCGACGACTACCTCAATTTTCTGAGGTCGGGTGGATCCAAATACCCGATCGAGACGTTGCAACTTGCTGGGGTGGACATGCAAACCCCTGACCCAGTCGAGGAAACGATCGGGCTGTTTAGAAGACGGCTTCGGGAACTGCGCGAACTGGCGGCTCCTGCCGGAACGTGACGGCCGCAGGAAGCGAAAGCTGCCGCCCGCGACCAGAGGCGGTCTTCGAGATCTAAAGGGCTACGATTTCCAAAAAACACACTCCTGCTGGTTGCTTTCCCGACCAACTTAGTTATGTTAAGCGCCGGTCAGGATCCTTCCGCAGCCGCGAAGCTGGTTCGGCAGCGAAAGGTCCGGACTGATAGACTGTCTAACGTTTTTTTTGAGGGGGTAAAAAAGGATGGAAAAGGAAATGAAAACAACGGCTCAGACTGTCAGTGCCACAGCCAATGACGCCCTCGCGGTATCAATGCTGTTGTCCATGAAACCTGGCGACTTATTTCGATTCGCTGCGGAGCTGGCATCAACCCGGGATCTACGAAGAAGTCGCCTCGGGTCGACGTTAGCCTCTCGGCGGTACCTTGAGTAGTCAGGACCTTACGAGGCCGGCCTGGAAGACCAGGTACTACGGCCAGCGGCGGCTCTCATCTTCAGAGCCTGTTACATTATTTGTTTTTGGAGGGAGCCGCCTCGCAGAACGAAGCAAGCCGCTTTGCCGGCAGCCCGCCAGACCCCAGTTCAATAAGCCGCCTGTGCGCCCTTGATATTCTTTTTCTGAATCCAGGGCATCAACGAGCGCAGCCGCTGCCCAATTTTCTCAATCGGGTGCTGCTCCCCTTTCTTCAGCAACTCTTTATAAGTGGGCAGACCATTCTGGTATTCGGAGATCCACCCTTTAGCGAATTTACCGTTCTGAATCTCTTTTAAAGCTCGCTGCATCTTTTTCTTTACGCTCGCGTCGATAATCTTTGGGCCTACCGACACATCACCCCATTTCGCAGTCTCGGAGATCGAGAAACGCATACCGGCGATCCCGGATTCGTACATTAGATCGACAATTAACTTGAGTTCGTGGAGGCACTCGAAATAGGCCATTTCCGGCTGGTAACCGGCTTCCACGAGCGTCTCAAACCCATTCTGAACCAAGGCCGTGAGACCGCCGCAGAGCACAGTTTGCTCTCCGAAAAGGTCGGTCTCTGTTTCCTCCTTAAAAGACGTTTCCAGCACGCCCGCCCGGGTTGCTCCGATTCCTTTGGCCCAAGCCAGCGCTAGCTTCTTAGCCTTCCTCGATGGGTTTTGGTAAATGGCAATGAGCGCCGGAACACCTTTACCCTCGAGATATTGCCGACGAACGATATGGCCCGGACCTTTCGGCGCCACCATGATGACGTCCACATTCGCAGGGGGAGCGACCGTCTTGAAATGTACCGCAAAACCGTGACTGAAAAGCAATGCTTTCCCGGGCGACAGGTTCGGCTCGACCTCTTTCTGGTAAATAGACGCAGTCTTGAGGTCTGGAGTCGCGAAGAAAATGATGTCGGCCCGTTTGGCCGCCTCAGCCACCTCAAACGTCTCGAAACCATGTTCTTTAGCGACCGGAATTGACTTGCTGCCGGAATAGAGGCCGACGATGACGTTGACCCCGCTGTCTTTCAGGTTAAGGGCATGAGCGTGCCCCTGGGAACCGAACCCGATGACTGCACAGGTCTTTCCTTGCAGAACGCTGAGGTCGGCATCTTTATCGGTATAGACTTTAGCTGGCATAAATGAGAGTAGCTACCGAGACTAGGGATTATTCCACTCGAGCCATGGCGACCCGGCCGGTCCGCGTCAGATCGCTGATCCCAAAGTTCTCCATCAGGCGAAGAAACTTGGTGATCTTGCTCTCGTTGCCGGTGATCTCGATCGCGAGGCGTTTCGGCTGCACATCCACGATTTTTGCCCGAAAAATGTCGCAAATCTGCATTACCTCAGACCGGCTCTCCGAGTCCGCGTTCACGCGCAGCATTACCAGTTCGCGATCTACATACCCGCCGTCTCTGAAATCCTGTATTTCAATCACATCGACGAGCTTGTGGAGTTGCTTAGTTACTTGCTCCAGTACGTTGTCATCGCCGCGAACGACAATAGTCATGCGCGAGCTAGAAGGATCATTGGTCGGCGCGACATTCAAGCTGTCA
>JAFAVN010000358.1 GCA_019242435.1 Verrucomicrobiota bacterium
GATTGTTTGTATTGAAGTAGCGATGTCGCTCAATGTTTTGAAAGTCGTCCATGTCGGTCTGCGGACATTGGGCGGATTCCCTTAACAATAATCGACCGTCTTCGCGCCTTCGGGCTAAATGCCCCCCTTTCCGATCGGAATGGGTTCGGCGGGTGACCTCCATCAAGAAAGGTGCATCCGATTCGACAAACAATTGGAGCAGATTAGGATCCAGGGTTGCTCCCAGGTTGTCGGCGTTTGATACGAAAAGGTATTTCTTACCGGCTGTTAAAAACCGCTCGAGTAACCCGGTGGTGAAAAGGCTGGTGTAAAGATCTCCATGCCCGGGCGGGCACCATTCTAAGGCGGGATTCTGCGGCCAGGAAATTGGCAAGAGACTTTCTCGATCGATCTTCGGAATCTGATTTTGAAATAGCTCGAGCTGCTTGGGATCACCAAGCTCAGGATAGCGAGACAGCGCCGCGATAGTGTCGACGCTGGTGCTGAAACTGTTCATGAAATAGAGGTTCAAGTCCGAAGAGGTGGGTCCACGCAGCTGAAGATACTGGCGGACGATACTATCCAAAAACGTCAGTTCGCCCCGCACCCGTAACAGACTTTTTGCTTTTGCCAGCCCCATGCTGGTACCGAGCCCGCCGTTTAGTTTCAAAATGATCGTCTGTTGAAAACGCGAGGTGCTGAGCTGCGTCGATGGATCTTCCGGCAAAACCGGTAATCGGTCGATTGGCTCAATCCCGCTTTCTGGGATTAACCCGGCATCATTTCGAAGTAGCTTGCGAAACTGGAAAAGAAAAGCCTCGATTGCGACCTGGCTCATTCCCGCTGTCCGCATCTTTTTTTCGATCACAGAAACCCCTTCGCTCATGAGGCTAAGGAAACGACAAAATCGGGTAGTCACAAGGGGAGATTGAGGCCCCTTTCCTCCTCGAGAAAACCCGCGAGCTGCTTGGCCGAAAACAGGTGCTGATTTCTCGAAGAGGAAAGGACCTCAATCTCCCCCAAACGTCCGTCGAGCGGACTCGACTCGAACCAGCAGCGGTACCTCGTTGTGGAAAGCTCGACCCTATCAAAATCGTTCGACAATTGCGGTGTCGTCCGTAACGGGTATCAGAGCGTATGAACAAGATGAGGGTATGGCCTGGGGCGCCCTATCCCCTAGGGGCTACATGGACCGGTGGCGGGGTAAATTTCGCGCTCTACTCTGCGAACGCGACCGGAGTTGACCTTTGTCTTTTTGATACGCCGGAATCCGACCAGGAAAATCTCCGCATCAGGTTAAAAGAAAAGACTGATCACGTTTGGCATGTGTTTCTGCCCGATGCGCGGCCTGGGCAACTGTATGGCTATCGGGTGTATGGTCCCTATGCTCCTCAGGAAGGTCACCGGTTCAATGCTTCGAAGGTGCTCATAGATCCTTACACCAAAGCTATCGCCGGCAAAGTGCTCTGGGGACCGGAGGTATTCGGCTACCCGCTTGGGAACCCGGCCGAGGACCTCAAACGAGATTATCAAGACGACGCGGCCTTGGTACCAAAGTGCGTGGTAATAGATCCTGCCTTTGATTGGGAAGGCGACCAGCTACTTCGCGTCCCCCTTCATAAAAGCGTCATTTATGAGGTGCATGTCAAAGGATTCACCAAGCTTTGGGAAGCTATCCCGAAAGAAATTCGCGGAACCTATGCAGGTGTCGGTTCGCCTGAAGCGGTTCGCTACCTGCAGAGATTAGGAATTACGGCGATCGAGCTGCTGCCGGTTCACGAGCATTGTGATGACGGTTTTCTGCTCGATCGCGGCGTCTCAAATTACTGGGGCTACAACACGATTGGTTTTTTTGCGCCGGAAAGCGGATACTCCAGCCAAGGATTCCTGGGAGAGCAGGTGACGGAGTTTAAGAGAATGGTGCAAAGCCTGCATCGTGCCGGGATCGAAGTAATTCTGGACGTGGTTTATAACCATACCGCCGAAGGTAATCACCTTGGTCCGACGCTTTCGTTCAAAGGTGTCGATAACGCTGCCTACTACCGGTTAGTGCCCGATAACTTGCGGTATTACATGGATTATACCGGCTGCGGTAATACCCCGAACACCACGAATTCCCGGGTGTTACAGCTGATCATGGATAGTCTTCGATACTGGGTAACCGAAATGCACGTGGATGGCTTCCGGTTTGATCTCGCCTCAGCCCTTGGCCGCGAAGAGCACCTGGTAAACCCGCGCTCCGGGTTTTTCGATATCCTGCTGCAAGACCCGGTGTTATCGCAGGTCAAATTGATCGCGGAACCGTGGGACTTGGGTGAAGGCGGTTACCTGGTCGGTAATTTCCCGGTCCCTTTCTCCGAATGGAACGGCAAATATCGCGACTGTATTCGCCGCTACTGGAAAGGGGATGATGGCGTTTTAGCGGAGTTTGCTTATCGGTTCAGCGGCAGCCCTGATCTGTATCAGCATCATGGCAGAGATCCGAGAGCCAGCATCAATTTCGTCACCGTACATGATGGCTTCACGCTGAACGATCTGGTGTCGTATAACGAAAAGCATAATGAGGCTAATGGGGAAGAGAACCGGGACGGAGATAACCATAATAACTCCTGGAATTGCGGTGTGGAAGGCTCGACCGCCGATTTAGAGGTGAATCGCCTGCGCGAGCGCCAAAAACGAAATTTTCTGGCAACTCTGTTCTTGTCCCAGGGGGTTCCATTGCTCAACGCCGGAGACGAGTTTTCGCGAACTCAGAACGGCAACAACAATGTTTATTGCCAGGATAACGAGCTTTCTTGGTTCAATTGGAGCTGGACTGCGGGACAAGAGGACCTCTTCCAGTTTTGTTGGCGATTAATCAAATTCCGGCATCAGCATCCGGTATTTCATCGCCCCAAATATTTTACCGGTCGCAGGATTCGTGGCTCCGATGTAAAAGATCTTATGTGGTTTGCTCCGAACGGAGCTGAGATGAAGGACGCCGATTGGACGAATGGATTCGCTAAGTGCGTGGGCGTGCTGCTAAACGGTATGGCTGTCGATGTGCGAGATGAAGAAGGCGCAGCCATCCGTGATGATACGTTCATCCTGCTCTGCAATGCCCACCACGACACTTTGACTTTCGTATTACCGGGCGCAGAAGACAGCCGTTGGGAGTTGGTGATTGACACCGATATCGGATTTGTAAAGGAAGGCAAGATTATCCCGGCGGGTGAAGAAATCGAACTGATGGAACGGAGCCTTTGCCTATTGCGCCTGTCCGGGGAAAGCCAGTTTTTAGGCCATGAAGAGTCGTGGCCAACTCGCGAAGGAAAGACGCCGTCGAAAGCTCCTGTCAAAAGAGAGGAACTAGGATGATTCAGAGACGTTATGCGCAAGGTGCAGAACCCACCGTGGCCGGTGTTTCGTTCCGGACCTGGGCGCCCCAAAAGAAATCAGTATCCGTGGTGTTGCTGGACGCGAACCGGAATCCGATTCGAGAACTGCCGGCGCAAGCAGAAAGCAGCGGGTACTATTCTGTGGAAGATCCCGATGCTAAGGCCGGGATGTTTTATCAATACCGGCTGGACGGCAACGTCTTTCCCGACCCGGCGTCCCGGTTCCAACCCTATGGTGTACACGGTCCTTCGGAGATCATCGCTTCGAGTACTTTTGTCTGGTCTGACCAAAGCTGGCGTCCGCCGAATCTAAGAGACCTGATCATCTATGAGTTGCACGTCGGCACGTTTACACCGGCAGGAAGCTTCCGCGCCGTCGCCGAACATTTTGAGCATTTACTACGGCTCGGAGTGAACGCCATTGAGGTGATGCCGATCGCAGATTTCCCGGGAGATCGCAACTGGGGCTACGACGGCGTCAGTCCTTACGCCCCCTGCCGGGCTTACGGCCGGCCTGACGATCTGCGCTACTTCGTTAACGCAGCTCATGCCGCCGGGTTAGCGGTCATTCTCGATATCGTTTACAACCATTTCGGTCCGGATGGTAATTATCTCGGCGCTTATTCCGACGATTATTTCAATTCTGAGCACCACACTCCCTGGGGAGCCGCATTCAATTTTGACACTGAGCGTTCAGCGGCGGTGCGCTCGTTTTTCGTGGAGAATTCAATCTATTGGCGGGAGGAATTCCACTTCGATGGATTCCGTCTCGATGCTACCCAGGCGATTCCCGACGATTCCGAAAGGCATATAATTCAGGAGATTACAGAGGAGATTCAGCGTCGTGGCGGTATCGTCATTTGCGAGGACCCGCGAAACGAAAGACGCATTGTTCTACCTCGTTCCGAGGGCGGTTACGGTTGTGATGCGGTTTGGGCAGATGATTTTCATCATGTTGTCCGCACGTTGATGACAGGCGAAGACGAAGGGTACTTAGGATACTTTGCAGGAACGCCAGAACAGCTGTTGGCGACCATCCGCGAAGGCTGGTTGTTCACGGGACAGTTGCAGAAGGATGGAATTCCACGCGGCACCAAGGGAGTCGATATTGAGCCGGAGCGTTTCGTTGTCTGCATTTCCAACCACGATCAGGTTGGTAACCGAGCTTTTGGTGATCGGCTCCACGCCGTGATCTCGCCGGAGTCTTATCGGGCTGCTTCGGCCCTTTGTCTCTTCGTGCCATATACGCCGATGCTTTTTATGGGGCAGGAGTGGGCCTGCTCATCGCCATTCTGTTATTTTACCGATCACGAACCCATTCTCGGGCGCAATATTTCAAAAGGCAGACGGAAGGAATTCGAACAGTTTTCCGCGTTCCGCGAGGAGAAAAAACGCGAGAAAATACCCGACCCACAAGCCGAATCGACGTTTCTGCAATCAAAGCTGAATTGGCGGGAAACTGGCGCCGCCGGTCATCTGGCAACCCTCCGTCTTTACCAGGAATTTATTCGTTTCCGGCAAACCAAATTGACTGACCGGCGAAGGGGCACTTGGAGAGCAGAGCTGGTGGCGGCTCAAACGTTGGCATTACGTTACTCACCCCCTGCGGGCTCCGATGTGCTGATCCTGGCGCAATTGACTCCGATCAAAGCCACCATAGAGGCAGGGGCAGCGATTCTTCGCCTGGTAGATGGCTTCCGCTGGGAATTCGCACTGTCTTCTAACGAACCGGCGTACGGCGGGGAGCAGCACGGGTTCTATGATCCCAAGAAAGAGGCATTTTCTTTGATCCAGCCGGAGACAATCGTGTTTGTGGCCCATCCATCCAATAACGGAGGTAATCCAGACCATGGCTTTTAAACCGCGAATCCCGATAGCGACTTATCGGCTGCAATTCAGCCGTAACTTCACCTTCAAAGATGCCGTCGGCATCATCCCTTACCTGGAAAAACTCGGGATCAGTGATGTATACAGCTCGCCGTTCTATCGCTCACGGGGAGCAACCGATCATGGATACGACGTAATCAATCACAACGAGCTTAATCCTGCGCTGGGAACCATGGAGGAGTTCCAAACCTTCGTGGCTGCTTTAAAGGAACGTAATATGGGGCATATCGCCGATTTCGTTCCTAACCACATGGGGATTGCCGACCCGGATAATCTCTGGTGGATGGATGTGCTGGAGAACGGTCCGGGATCCACCTACGCTCCCTTCTTCGATATCGATTGGGATCCGCTAAAGCAACAGCTCCGAGATAAAGTGCTACTGCCGGTACTCGGCGACCAATATGGAAAGGTACTCGAAAGAGGGGAGTTCGGGCTTGATTTTCATGACGGCGCTTTTTTCGTGAAATATTTCGACTGGGTCTTTCCGCTCAATCCCAGGACCTATCCGCAGATCCTGCGAATCGCTCTGGAGAAGCTTCACGGTTACGACGAAGAAGTAATGTATCTCGAACTCGAGAGTATCATTACTGCCCTCGAGCATTTGCCCCTTCGAACTCAGATTGAGGAAGAAAAGATTCGAGAACGAGCCAGAGAAAAAGAGGTGGCTAAACGAAGAATAGCCCGGCTTTGCGCGGAATTTCCTCAGGTCGCTGATGCCATTCAAAGAGCGATTAACCGGCTGGAAGGCAAGGTGGGAGACTCGAGGTCGTTTGATTTGCTTGATAATCTACTTAATTCGCAACCGTACCGCCTCAGTTATTGGCGAGTTGCTGCCGAGGAAATTAACTACCGGCGATTTTTTGACGTAAACGAGCTCGCCGCTATCAAGGTAGAAAATCCTGTCGTATTCGAAACGATCCATCGGTGGCTGTTTCAACTCTTGGCGGATGGCAGCGTCACCGGGGTCCGCATCGATCATGTCGACGGTCTGCAAGATCCGCGGAAATACCTTTCAACCTTGCAACTTCGATATCAAGATGGCTCAGACGAGGAGTTCATTGCTGCGGTCAACCCCGAGCACGGGTGCTATCTGATTGTTGAGAAGATCCTCGAAGAAGAGGAACGCCTCCGGAGTGACTGGCCGGTTCACGGGACCACCGGTTACGATTTTGCCTATGAAGCGACTCAGTTGCTGGTCGATTCCAGCAATGGGGATCGGTTTTCCCGAATTTATCGAGAGTTCATCGATCGGTATGTTCATGTGGAGTCGCTGGTCTACGAGAAAAAGAAGTTGGTGATGGAAGTGACATTGGCCAGCGACATTGAAAGCCTCGGGCACATGTTGAGCGAATTAGCGGAACGCGACCGCCTACACCGGGATTTTACGTTGGACACGCTCAGCACAGTGGTAAGCGAGCTCATTGCCTGTTTCCCGGTCTACCGGACTTATATCAGTGCCGAGGCCGGTGTTTCTGAAAGCGATCGCCATGTTATCCTGCGGGCCGTTCGCGCCGCCAAGCGCCGAAATGCGGCGATGGATCCATCGATCTTCGATTTTTTGCGAGGCATTCTTTTGTTCGAGCATTTTGATTCGGCGGATGAGACTACGCGGGAACTGCAGCTGCAATTTGTGTACAAGTTCCAGCAGTCGACCGGACCGATCATGGCCAAAGGTTTAGAAGACACCGCCTTCTACATCTTCAATCGGCTGACGGGGTTGAATGAAGTCGGCGGTGCGCCTCAGCAATTTGGTATGTCGCTTGAGCGGTTTCATGAGCGGACCCGGCTCCGACTCGCGGAAACACCTAACACGCTGTTGACGTTGACTACTCATGACACCAAGAGAAGCGAGGATGTGCGTGCTCGTATCGCGGTCCTGAGCGAGCTGCCGGATCAATGGCAGAGCTGGATTCACGAGTGGCAGAAACTTGCGACCGGTGCAAAATCCGATTTGGAAGGAGAGATCGCTCCCAACGCGAATGAAGAATATTTTTATTATCAGACGCTGCTGGGAACCTGGCCGCTAAATGAGGAGGACGCTAAAGAAAGGTATGTGGAACGGATCCAGCGCTACATGCTGAAGGCCATTAAAGAAGCAAAGGTTAATAGTAGCTGGGTCTCGCCAAACGAAAATTGGGAGAATGCTGTCAGCCGGTTTGTGGCAAAAACATTGGAGCCTGACCACTTGTTCCGGCAAGCAATTGCAAAAGCCGCAGAAGAGATCGCCTGGCATGGCATGCTGAACTCTCTGTCGCAGACAATCCTGAAGCTGACTTGTCCAGGGGTACCTGACTTTTATCAAGGGTCCGAATTATGGGATCTTCGGTTAGTCGATCCGGACAACCGCGGTCCGATCGATTACTCGGCTCGCCAGGAAGCGCTGGAACAAATCGAAGGCAAGGTTCCTGAAACGCTGCTTTCGGATTGGAAAAATGGCTTTATCAAATTGGCTATCGTACACACCATTCTGCAGCTTCGTAAACGGTCACCGCGCTTGTTCCAGAGCGGCACTTATTCTTCGCTGTACGCTACCGGTTCCAAACGTGATTGCTGCGTCGCCTTCCATCGGCGCAGCGAGACCGAAGAAATATTGGTGATTGTTCCTCGCTTTACCACTCGGCTTGGGGGTATAAACCAGCCCTTTGACTGGGGTAACACCCAGCTTCTCATCGATGAATCGGTCCCCGCCATGCGTGATGTGCTGAGTTCCCGGAAGCTGGCGAAGGGCCAAGACAGCCTGTCCTTGAAAGCCCTGCAGAGTTTCCCATTCGCGGTATTCAGCACTTTGTGAGGGACAGCGGTTCGCGGCAAGAACCGCCAACCGCCAACCGCGAACTGAACTGCGAACGGCGAACCGCGAACTCACAACCTTTCCAGCCACGTGCTGACGGCGGCCACGGTTTCCGGTAATGTCGATGTGCCGGCAGTAATACCTACTGACTCGAAACCGGTGAACCAATTTGCTTGCAATTCTTCGGCACGCTCGATGTGGAAAGAGGGTTTTCCTGCCGCTTTGCAGGCGACTAACAGCTGCAAGGTATTGTTGCTATTTTTTCCTCCAACTACCACCATGGCGTCAACCCCTGCTAACAAAGTCTGCAGCGCAATTTGCCGGTTCTTGGTTGGTTGGCAGACGGTATCTCGAAATTTCACGACTGCCTCTGGACGCGCTTCTTTCAGAGCTGCGACTAGCCTGCGGACATGATCAATCGGCTGGGTTGTCTGAGAAACGACACCGAATCTGGCTACCGGTGGCAACGCTGGAATATCGGCCACCGTCTCGATCACACTGGCCTCAGGCAGATCACCGGTCAGACCGCGCACTTCCACATGGTCATGTTTGCCAACAATAGTTGGATGGTATCCCGCTCTCGCCATGCTGAACAACGCTTGATGCGCCTGGTGAACTAATGGACAGGTGCCATCAATTACCTCGTAACCGCGGTTACGCCATGTCGCGATAGCTTGGTCCGAAGCGCCATGAGCGGTAATCATCACTTTTTTGGTAAGGGCACCCGGCGCATCGAGCGATGACTCTATCGCGCCCAAAGCGGCCAGACGTTCCTTGGCGATAGGGTTATGAACCAACTCGCCTAGGATAGTTAATCGGCCCTCCCGGGCGAGGTCCTCAGCTTGGTTAAGTGCATCACGCACCCCGAAACAGACGCCATAATGTTGGGCTAGAACTACTTTCATTGGGCCTCCTTTGTGTGGCAAAGCTTCAATGCAAAATGTTTATCCGCGACCTAACTTCACGATCTCTTCTAAGGTCTCGATGTACCGTTTAAATGCAGTTCGCCCCCGTTCAGTCATCGAATAGCTGGTCTGCGGCCGGTCTAGAACTTCTTTCGTGACCGCCACATACCCAGTTTGGTGCAGCGTCCGCAAATGAGTGACGAGGTTGCCGTCGCTCATCTGCAGCTGATTTTTCAATTCCTGAAAAGACCAACGCGGTCGGGTCGCTAACAAGGTCATGATGGCAAGCCGTCCCTTCTCGTGAATCGTTCGATTAAGTTTGCTAAAATCAACCATGCTCGTATCGCCGAGCGGAGAACAATACCACCAGACCGTACACGGTGTGGTAGAGACCAAAGGTTCCAGCCATTGCCAGGTATCCCGTCTGCTCCAGTTGAAGTGATCTCCCGGCGGAAGCGGTCAGCCTGGGATTCATCAGAACCAGAATAAGCACGCCAGTCAAAATAAAGGCCCAACCGAGCACCACGATTGACCTTGGCGCAAAGGTCGTAGTGGACAATAGAGCTAATCCATAAAGTGCCATCCAGGTAACCGCAATGAACAACTCGGAGCTTTTGGCACGACTAAGCAGGAAGGTTAACGCAATCGCTATCAGAAAGGCTGGAGCGATAGCGTAAAGCGCGGTCCGCAGCCGATGGGAACCAAATGTTTCTCCTCGATAGGTGGTGGAGCGAAACAGGAAAAAAACGTTGGCGATAGCGCTCAAAATACAAACCACGATCCAGACGGGAACAAAATGGTATTGAAACAGCGGTTGAGCTGGTCCTGGGGTTAAGGCGAGAGCTCCAACCGACAAAGCGACTATTCCACAAAAGAGCGCAGCGGGAGCCGAAACCGCACGATAAATGGTAGCTCGCTCCATCAATTCCCGGATAACCCGCAAGTGATCCTCGGCAGCGGATGGATTCATTCCAGGCTGCTTTGTGCCACAAAGGAAACCGGAGAGCAAGCATTACCGGACAGGGGCTGGAGACGGGCGAGTGGACCGAATGGACAGAGTGGACGGAATGGACCAAGTGGACCTCTGAGACGGAGCTTAGTCCATGTCCAGTGCGACTGCTGGTCCCTCTTGTCCACCGAGATCGTCTCCATCCACTTCGCCCACTTTCTTCACTCGGCGGTCCGCCCCGTCCACTTGGTCCACTTGGGCCCACTCTGCCAATCCGGTCTACTGGCCTTCCGATTGTTCAGTCTTATCTGGCGACGGCCAGGCGAAAGTCGCCACCAGATAGTCCGCCTGGGCGGCGGCTTTTTTGGCGCCCGATGCCGGGTAAGTAATCCGGTATTCCGCCGACCATTCGCCACGCTGGGCCACGATCAGGCGGGAACGCAATTTTTGCGGCCGGCCGCGGAAAATATCCGTATAAAGAAACTCCGCCATCAGCGCCGAAATTCGTGCAGGTGAAACTGAGGCCGGACCATGGGCAGTAACCTTGGCGCCGGGGTGTTGGGAAACGACCTCGTTCTTTCGAAACTGAAACTCCTCTTCCAGTTTCTTTCCGTGGACTGGATAGACGAAGATGGTCGCGGCAATCTCTGGCCCGTCAGCGTTATAACCAACCGAAATGTCGCGTCCGGCCTGGTCATATTGTTTGGTTACGATCCGCCGAAACTCACCGATTTGAGCCGGGAACAAAAACCCGGACGCGACGTGAAGAAGCCCGTCGCCCTGAACCACATTAAAGGGAGGAGATTGTGCTGGTGAATTGCCGGGAGCGACGAATGGGATGAGCACCGCCAATGCGAAGGCTCGAATCAGCTCCTGTATTTGCTGCCAAGCCCCGAGTACTGGATCGCATTCTCTGGCATTGCTGTTTTTAGCGGCTTCTGGCATAATTGGGCTTTTCGTTGAAGCTAATTTCCGCGGTTCCTATCTCGCAAGTACTGTCTTCTTACCAGCCGGACTGGTTACCTAAGGACCTGATCGCCGGCGTCTCGGTAGCTGCGGTTCAGATTCCGACTGCAGTAGCGTATGCGCAGCTGGCCGGCTTCCCGCCCCAGGTCGGCTTGTACTCGAGCGTGTTGCCATTGGTCGCCTATGCGCTGTTTGGGTCGTCGCGGCAACTGGTTGTTGGCCCCGACTCCGGAACCTGCGCCATGCTGGCCGCTACCCTGGCGCCGCTCGCAGCCGGCGGGGGCCCGGATCGATTCGCCCAGCTATCGGTGGCGATTTGCTTTGTGGGCGGGCTGCTCTGCTTAATGGCTGCTCTGCTGCGCTGCAATTTCGTGGCGGATTTCCTTTCCGAACCGATTCTGATCGGATTCATGAACGGCCTCGGGCTGAACATTGCCGTCAGCCAGATCGGTAAGATCTTCGGAGTGCCGACGACTCAGACCCGATTTTGGTCCATGCTGATAGACAGCATCAAAAACCTGCCAAAGTTTCATCCTCTGACTGCGGCATTAGGTTTGGGACTCGTTTTCGCGCTGGTGGCACTGAAGTGGCGCTGGCCGAGAGCGCCGGGAGCATTGGTTGCCGTAATGATTGGTTTAATTGCGGGATCAATTTGGGATCTCGGCAATCAGGGTGTGCAGTTGCTAGGCCCCATACCCCAGGGGTTCCAGCCGCCGCATTGGCCGCATTTACATTGGCGGGACTGGGAGGATCTGGTTCCTGGGGCAGTTGGCATTGTCCTGGTTAGTTACTGCAACTTGGCCCTGGCAGCTCGTAGCTTTGCCCGCCGAGCCGGCTACGAGACAGATTCAAACCAGGATTTCCGTGCTCTGGGAATAGCCGATATCTGCTCCGGTTTATCCGGGGGATTCATGGTGAGCAGCGGTAACTCACAAACCGCGATCGCGATTGGGGTGGGCGGTAAGACTCAGATCGCTAATCTGGTCGGAGCGGCTGCCATCGCGCTGGTTGTCCAATTCGCCACCGGGCCCTTGGCAGCTCTTCCGATTGCAGCGCTCGGAGCAATTCTGGTCGTGTCCGGGATCGGTCTACTGGACATCCGCGGATTGAGGCGCCTGTATCGCTGGTCTAAGAGCGAATTTGCATTGTCACTCGTCGCTACCTTTGGTGTCCTGACGTTCGGAGTATTTCGCGGAATATTTCTGGCCGTCGGCTTGGCGATCATCCGGATTCTGAGCCAGATCTCGCGACCTAACGAAGCGATCGTCGGCAAAATTCCCGGAATTGACGGTTACAATGACATTGCCGGCCATCCGAACGCCGAGACTCTCCCAGGCGTGTTAATCTACCGGTTCGAT
Organism: Verrucomicrobiota bacterium; assembly: GCA_019242435.1. GTDB lineage: Bacteria > Verrucomicrobiota > Verrucomicrobiia > Chthoniobacterales > JAFAMB01 > JAFAVN01. Next base: position 12,213 of record JAFAVN010000358.1, read on the forward strand.
GCGCCCATTCTTTTCTTCAATGCCGATTGGTTTCGGCGCCGGTTAATTCGGCTGATCGACACCGCGGCCAACCCGCTGCACACCGTCATTATCGATATGGAGAGCAGCCAATTAACCGATACTACCGGAGCGGACGCGCTAGCCCGTGTTTTTGATCGCACTCGGGCAGATGGAATCGGGTTGAAATTATGCCGGGTGCGGACGGCAGTTCGCCATGTATTGCAACAGACAGGCCTGCTCAACTCTATCGGAGAGGACAATTTTTATCCCTCGATTCGCAGCGCTGCGGAAGCGGCGATTAGCGAGCGAGCAGGAGCGGCCGAAGGCCGGCGGGAACAAGGGAAAACGCCATGAGAACGCCATCGATATAAGCAAGGTCCAGCGCTCCTGGCGGGGAGCCGCTTTGCAGGCTGTAATTTTCTGTTGGCGACAAGCGGGCGGCTCTCCCATGAATAGCCCAGCGGATTGCTTCGATACCGCGAGCGTTCTGGAACGCCACCTGATATGGCGGGAGCAAAAGCCTGATTGTTTTCGGGAGCCGCCTGTTTGGTGCCAACAGAGTTGCCCGCCTGCAAAGCCGTTCCCCTCCAGTGCGGTTGGGCGTTCCGTGCCCCGACCGTTCACACCACCAGCACCGCGGCTCCGTCTAACCCGCCATGTCGCACCGCATCAAGAGCCTCGTTCGCCTCGGCTAGTGGAAATCGGGTTACGGACGGCCGGATTCCGGCAATCGGAGCCAGCCGGAGAAATTCATTGGCGTCTTGTCGTGTCAGGTTCGCCACCGAACAGAGTGTGCGTTCACCCCACAACAAATCGTACCCAAACGACGGAATGTCACTCATGTGAATCCCACCGCAGACTACCCGTCCTCCTTTATCCACAGCTTGAAGTGCTAGTGGTACCAGGGAACCCGCCGGTGCGAAAATAATCGCTGCATCCAAAAGTTCCGGTGGCAATTCATCTGAAGCACCGGCCCAAGCTGCTCCTAGTTTCAGGGCAAACCGTTGCCCGGTACTGTCTCCGCGGCGAGTGAAGGCAAAGACCTGCCGGTGCTGATGACGAGCAACTTGAGCCACTAAGTGAGCGGCAGCTCCGAACCCATATATCCCAAGCTTTTTTATGCGGTCAGGCGGACCAGCCATTACCAGCGACCGATAGCCGATTAGCCCCGCGCATAGAAGGGGGGCAGCTACTGCCGGGTCATTATACGCAGCCGGCATCGGAAAACAGAAGCGCTCGTCGGCTACCGTATATTCGGCGTAACCACCGTCGCGCGTATAACCGGTGAATAAGGCATTCTCACAGAGGTTTTCTCGGCCAGTCAGGCAGAACTGGCATTGGCCGCAGGTCCAGCCTAGCCAAGGAATACCTATCCGTTGTCCAATCTTAACCTGCTCGGACTGAGATTCCGTTACCGTCCCCACAATTTCATGTCCAGGAATGATCGGCAGTTTCGGCTTGGCTAGTTCTCCATCGATTAGATGGAGATCGGTTCGGCAGACAGCACAAGCTTCCACCTTGACGAGAATCTCCCCGGGTTTTGGGGTCGGGATCGCAATTTCAGTAAGCTCCAACCGGGTACGAGGTTTGTTTAAAAGCATGGCGACCATGCTGGAACGGTTGCCTGGCACAATCAGAACGATGCCGCCGGCTGGAGCCGAGCGCAACGGGATGATCGTAAGCTTGTGCTTATTGGGCCTTCACGTGGCAAGGGATTCGCTTGTCCATACCGGAAGGGAGGACGGGCAAATGGACACAGTGGACAGGATGGACACAGTGGACAGGATGGACACAATGGACAGGATGGAGGCAATGGACCGGATGGACACAATGGACCGGATGGACGCCGCAGACGACACTACCAGGTCGGACTCAGCGGCAACGGTCTAGAGCGCCTACCGTATGCCTTGTGTCCCACTCGGCCTCGGTTCCATGGTGCCCGTTCCGTCCGCTCGGGTCCATGGTCTCCATCGTGTCCATCGTGTCCATCCTGTCCATCCTGTCCACCGTGTCCATCCTGTCCATCCTCCCGGTCTCCTGCTCCGCGTTATTTACAGTCGATCCAGGAACTCCAGACCCTTCGCGTTGGGCGTCAATCCCTTCTCTTGCAGCCAGTGCGGGTTGTATAACCGCGAAACATATCGCGACCCGGAATCGCAAAGAATGGTGGCAATCACTTGTCCGGGACCTCCTTCTTTAGCTAGTTTGGCCGCACCGCAGACATTAATGGCAGACGATAGGCTGAGAAAAAGCCCTTCCGCGTGCAGCAGATGATAAAGCATCTCCATGGCGAGATCGTCGGGGATGCGATATGCGTCATCGATTTTTACACCCTCGAGATTCTTGGTAACCCGGCCTTGACCGATGCCCTCCGCCACTGAATCGCCATCGTGAATATCGGTGTGCCCGAGTTTTACCCACGACCAGATGGCAGCTCCGTAAGGATCAGCAGCAATCACTTTTACATCAGGATTTTGTTCCTTCAGGTAGAGAGCAATCCCCGCCAAGGTTCCTCCGGTACCAACGGATGCGACGAACCCGGTCAGCCGGCCTAGTGTTTGTTCCCAGATTTCCGGTCCAGTCGACTCATAGTGAGCCAGCCGATTGGCGACATTATCGAACTGATTCGCCCAGAACCCATTGGGAATTTGTTCTGCGACCCTTTGAGAGACCCGGATATAGTTATCCGGATCTTTGTACGGTTTTTCAGGCACCGTCCTGACCTCGGCTCCCATCGCCCGCAATCCTTCAATCTTTTCTTTCGATTGGGTTTCCGGGATCACAATGACAGTGTGGTAACCGCGAGCATTCCCGACTAAGGCCAGACCGATGCCGGTATTACCGGCCGTTCCCTCTACGATTGTGCCGCCTGCTTGCAATGCACCCGAGGCCTCTGCGTCTAGAACGATCCCCAGTGCAGCTCGATCCTTTACGGAGCCACCCGGGTTCAGAAATTCTGCTTTGCCCCAGATTTCACATCCGGTGGCCTCAGATAATTTGTGCAATCGAATCAGGGGTGTTCGTCCAATGGTTTGGCAAAAGCCGTCCGTAACGAATCCAAATGGCGCCACTCTGGAGGGGTCGGGTTTCAGCATGAATTAAATGAGTTCAGGAGTTCGGGAGGTTCAAGGAGTTTAGGAGTGCAGGAACTCGCAAAAGGCCGCACATATCACTAACATTTGACGCAAGTCAGAAGGAGAAAAAGCGGACGTAGGTCTCGTTGACTGCTCCCGAACTTCTGCACTCTTGCACTCCTAAACTCCTTGAACGTCCGGAACTCCTCGCAAGAATGCCATATGCGGAAGATTCTCTGTCTCTTGCTACTCAGTTTGACGGGGTGCGTACACCGGGAAGTGAACGAGCAGGTCGCGTTCAGCGGCAATCGGACGATGGTATTCAAACGGATCGGGACAGAATTCGTGAACGCGGAAAACGACCGGTTTGTGGTCACCGAGTCAGGACTGACGACTTACCGGACGAATGGGAAGAACTTTGTGCGCTGGCAATTCTCTATCCGGCCGAAGCAACCTACTCAACTTGTGTCGGTTGAGGTCGAGGACGTCACTGGTTCTCACCCTTATTTAGTGATACGTGATCGAGACCCCAAAATCGAAGAGTTGGCCTGGACGCAGCGCGGTCCTCTGTTACGAGCTACCTCCACAGAGCTTCCCTGGTTATTTGATCCCAACGAAAGTACCCGGGTCTTTCGAATCACGGTCACCGAATCGGACGGGACTCGCTCCACTCTTTACCAAGCGACCGCTTATACCGCGAATGCAAAAAAGAAATTCCGCAAGCAGATGGGCCCGGAACTGCAACAACCGCCGCCGAGCTAAACCAACCGGTAGACGCCGCTGGAGACAACAGAAATAGACCACGGATCAACAGCGACCACGCGGTCAGCTGCTCACGGTTTCCGCGGTGGCGAGCTCTTCTTCGTCGACGCCCTGGATGTAAGTTTTGCCACGATAGAATTGGGCTGCGACAACAAAGATAACCGAGGCTACCAGCATGAAAAGGGTGAAGAAGGCATAATGATTCGCACCTTCGAGGTTGATCCCGATTCCTTTCAGCTTGGGCTTGGCAAAATCGATAGCTGAGGTGACCTGGTTGCCAACACTCACTGCGAACAGCCAAAGCGCCATGACTGCACTTTTCATTTTTCGGGGCGCCTGAGTATAAGAAAATTCCAGCCCGGTGATCGAGACCATCACCTCCGCGGCCGTCAGCAGAATGTAACCGGGTGTTTGCCAAAGAACAGAAGGGGTGCGCCCGGCGTCCACTTGTAATTGGATCCACCAGAGGACGACGAATGAGGCGGCTGTCAGGAACAATCCCATGCCGATCTTGCGCAAGGGGGTGAGTGGGAAAAAACGATCGATAACCGGGTAGATACCGTAGTTAAAAATCGGGACCAGGATCAGGATGAGAATCGGATTTAAAATCTGAACTTGCTCAGGATAGACGTGAAATCCAAATACGTTCAGATTGAGCTTAGCAGCTTGTAACGTCCATTCGCCTCCCGAACTCTGATCCCATAGCGCCCAAAAAACAGCGACAAATATATAGACCAGGGATAGCCGGAACAGAACCAGTAAACCTTCTTTACTGAAGAACTCGCGGACGAATCCGAAACCGCCGGCCGGAATATGCACAAACTTTTTTCGGCCGAGCCAAAAGACCACCGTGGCAATGAACATGAAATCTCCGGGGAGAGCGAACGCGTAGTGTGGGCCGAAGCGGGGGTCGTTCAGCAAAAGCGGGCAGAGCCAGGTCGAAAAGGTAGATCCAAGATTAATCGAAAGATAAAACCAGCCGAACACTTTCGACATAAGGTGCCGGTTACCTTGGCCGAACTGGTCGCCAACATTGGCAGAAACACATGGTTTTATGCCGCCGGCCCCGATCGCGATCAGGCTAAGTCCCAGGAAGAGACCGACCCTGGTGTCATTGAGAGCCAGCGACAGATGGCCAAGGCAGTAAACAATCGAAATATAAAAAATAGTTCGGTATTTGCCCAGGATTCCGTCCGAAAGCAACGCTCCGAAAACAGGCATCCAGTAAACTGCAGAAACGAATTGATGAAACCAGCCGGATGCCTCGTCCTCGCCCATCACAGCCCGCTGGCCGGCTGCGTTCATCAGGTAAGTCGTCATGAAAATGATCAAGATCGCCCGCATCCCATAAAAGCTGAACCGCTCTGCCGCTTCGTTCCCGATGATGTTAGGAACTCCGGGCGGCATGGTGGTGAGATGTTGATCCGGCAGCGTGCGATATTTCTCGCGAGAAAGGGTAGCAGCGACTTTAGCTCCAGGTCTTGAGACGAATCCGGACATAACGTCCAGATTCTCCGTTCCAGCGCCAATTTTCAACCCCGAATGGATCCGCGTTCGCAGCCTGAATTTCTCCCAACCCAGGGCGGATCAGTTCGCGATGGTAACTAGTTTGTGACAGAGGCAGGCTCGCTAGGTCCCGTAAAGGCGGTCGCCGTAGTCGCCCACCCCGGGCAGGATATACTTTCGAGAGTTAAGCTCTCGATCGAGCGCGGCGGAAAAGATGGGGGTGTTTGGATCTAACCTTTCTATAGCGTCTACCCCCTCGGGTGCCGCTACGACACAGACCACTGCCAGGTTTTTCCCGCCACTTTCTTGGACGAGTTGGATGGTCTGCACCGCTGACCCGCCAGTTGCCAACATGGGATCTAAGATCAGAATCCTTTGTTCCTCCAGGGGAGGTAATTTGCAATAATAGTTTCTGGCGATCGCGGTCTGGTGATCACGCTCCAGACCCACATAGCCGATGCTAACATTCGGAAACAGATCGACGAATGGCTGAACCAGACCGATCGCAGCGCGCAGGATCGGAACGAGGACGAGCGTATCTCTGAGTACCGTTCCGGGAAAGTTTTCAAGCGGCGTCTCGATCTCGACCTTGCAAGTCTGCAGGTCCCGGGTCGCTTCCACTGCCAGGAGAAGACCGATCTGATACGTCAATGTTCGAAAGGTCACCGGCTTAGTCGTCTTATCACGTAAGTGAGTGACGATATGCGAGGCGAGCGGATGATTGAGCAAATGCAGCATCGAGAAGGCCCAAGTAGAGAATAGCCGTAAATGAACGCGAAGGACAACAGTCAATACTGTACCGTTCTGTTAGTCCCTTCGGCGCGAACGGAGTTTACCGTCCAGGGCCTTGTTGAACTGCTGATTAGACGGAGGCGAAGCGACTAGACGATGTGTCGGCGTTGTCGGTCGTCCGGCTCATTTACCTTAGAAGCCGGAGCAGGCGCACAACCTCGCGGCCTTCCCGCCCCGGGAACGCCTCTTTTGGCCGGAATTCCTCAACCAACTGAAAGCAAGGGGTGAAGAGATTATCCAACTCTTCTTTGGTCACTCCGAATGGCGGTCCGCCGCCCTCGGGTACTTCGTCGTCGGGATCCCAGGGATTTAAAAAAAAGATTGCTAGAAGAAGACCGCCCGGTTTCAGAGCCGACGCGATGGCGGGAACATAGGCGGGACGTTGCCTCGGTTGGATCGCACAGAACAGCGTGTGTTCGAACACCCAGTCAAATCGGTTCTGCAACGGCTTCGGCAACGCAAAGATATCGGCACATTGGAACAGTTCGCGCCCGACAGTAGGATATTTTGACGCTTCTTTGATCGCGTTTGGGGCAATATCCAGTCCAATCACCAGGCTTTCGCGGGAGGCGGCTGCGATTGCCCGAACATCGTGCCCGGGGCCGCAACCCGGAACGAGCACGTCCCCTTCCAACGCTCCGCGCCTCTGTATCCATTCCAATAGCGGAGGAGCTGGCCCTCCTTTGTTCCAGGGCGTATCCCCAACCTGGTAGCGTTCGTTCCAGTCCATTATGGATAGCATTCGGCGTTTGGCGGACTCGCCGCCGCTACAACCGTTGTCCGAACTCTAAGAGGTTACCGTCACGATCGAAAATGTGGAAATACCGAATGCCGAGTTCCTTTAAAGTGGTGAGTTCACAAGCGAACTGGGCGCCGCTTTCACGCAGTGTATTCGCAGTTGCTTCCAGATCGCCAACCTCGAAAGCGAAATGGACAACGCCTTGTCTCAGGTGCTGCGCACCAGGGTCGCGCCAGGCGAGTGGATTTGCTTCAGACCCGCGTACTTCGATCAACTCGATGCCGAATCCTTGGTATTCAACAATGGCAATTCGCAAATGAGCTGAGAGGTCGGCTCGCTTGGCCAAGGTGAACCCCAGCGTTTCGGAGTACCACTTAATGCTTTCCTCAAGATTTGAAACTGAGATGCCGAGATGTAGCGGTTTCGGCGCCGGCCCAAAGATCTTTTCTGGTAATGACATGCCACAGAATCTAGCATGCTTGGCTGCACAACAAGGAAATCGATATGAAACAAAAAGCCGAGATTGGAGGGAAAAAGATCGCTTACAGTCTGCAGGGCTCAGGACACGCCCCGGTGGTTGTGCTCAGTCACTCGCTTGGTGTCAGCAGCGAATTCTGGGGATATCAATTACCGCTCCTGACCGCAAGCTACCGAGTTTTGCTCTACGATCTGCCGGGACACGGCGACAGTGAACCTGCAGGAGAACGACTTTCGCTGGAACAACTCGCCGACGATGTCGCAGGCCTGCTCGAGCATCTCCGTATCGATCGCGTCGCGTTTGTGGGGCTTTCGATCGGGGGTATGATCGGTCAGGTATTCGCTCTGCGGCATCCGGAAAAACTTTGGGCCCTGGTTTTGTGCAGCACCGGTAGCCGGACCGACAGCACCACCAGGAAACTAATTGAAGACCGAATCGCTCGCGTCACCGAGACCGGGATTGAAAGCCAAGTGGAAGGGGCCATGGGCAGATGGTTTACCGAAAATTTCCTGCGCTCAGCGCCGGCAACGATTGAATGGGTGAAAAACCTGTTTCGGAAAACGTCTCTGAAGGGCTTTATTGGTTGTTGCGGTGCCATACAAGAACTCGACACCGATGATCAGCTATCTGAAATCAAGGTTCCCACACTTCTTATCCCAGGTGAATTAGACCAAGCCTTTCCGGAGACGGTGTCGAGATCGATTCAGGCTAGAATTGCCGGCGCTCAACTCTACATACTCCCTGGAGCCGCTCACGCGGGTAATGTCGAACAATCGCACCTTTTCAACGAAGCTCTGATCAATTTCTTAGCCGCTTGAGCCAGCTATTTTTACCGTTTCCCGAAACGTCGGAACTTCAGTACCGCGTTCGCGAGAACCGGCGGGCAAAACGAATTATCTTGCGGATTACCGTCGCTCGCGGCCTGGAGGTGGTAGTGCCTTCGGCCGCAGCTCGCCGGCATATCCCGGAGGTTTTGGCCAAAAATCGAACCTGGATCGAACGCACGTTACGAAAGCTACAAGACGAACGTCGCTCCGCCTCGGGCAAAATTCGGTTCCCTCCAACTACCATTTCGCTTCCGGCAATTGATGAAATTTGGCAGGTTGCGCACTTGCCAATCGCCGGCACTAAAGCCCGATTACGCCAACTTTCAGGAGAAAGTCTCGAACTAGCTGGAGACCTGCGCACCACCGAGTGGGAAGTACTGATGCGGCTCTGGCTGATAACGCGCGCGCAGTCGGCGCTTGAGCCATGGCTTAACCGGTTAAGTCAACGAACGGGTCTGCAATACGTCCGGCTGACAATTCGATTGCAAAAAACTCGTTGGGGTAGTTGTTCTGCCAAAGGCTACATCAGTTTAAATGCAAGGCTCCTATTCCTGACTTCTGAGCTAACCGAATACGTTCTGTTGCACGAGCTTTGTCACCTTCGAGAATTGAACCATTCAAGGAGGTTCTGGCGGTTAGTTGAACAATTCGAACCGAACTGGAGACATCTGGACCGAGCCTTGATTGCGGCGGCGGGAACATTACCGCGCTGGACGCTGCGGGACAGGGATTGACTTGGTGACGAGTGATTGGTTGATTGGTGAGAGGTAAAGAGGCCGTTGGAGTTCAGCGAGTTGGAGGGGAGCCGTTTTGGCAAGTGCCGTCCGACCAGGTGTGCCTGGCGACTGCGTTGTCCGGAAAATAAGTGGGCATTAAAGGCG
>JAFAVN010000392.1 GCA_019242435.1 Verrucomicrobiota bacterium
TCTAGGAAGCTTGGGTGGGGTTTCAAGACATAGTGCCTAGTGTCCTGTCCCCATAAAAACAGGGTGGCTTTCGTCTCGGCTCATTTTGATCGCAACGAAAGCCACGCTATTTATGGGACAAGACACCAGGCACTATGTCCTGAAACCCCACCCGAGCTTCCTAGATCCTTATGTCCGTTCCAATCATTGCAATCACCATGGGTGACCCAGCCGGAATCGGGCCGGAGATCATTATCAAAGCCTTGGAACATTCAAGCGTGTATGAAACCTGCCGTCCAGTGGTTATCGGAGACGCGAGCCGGCTGCGATCAGCCGGAGAGATCGTCGGAGCCAAGGCACAAATTCGATCGATTCACAAAATTATAGAAGCTGTCTTTCGGTACCGTGAGATCGATTGTATCGATCTCCAGCTCGTTCCCCAAGGAACGGCGTTTGGCCGCCTGTCCGGCGTGTGTGGCGAGGCTGCCTTTCGTTTCCTGGAGCAGGCGGTTAGCTTCGCAAACGATCGTCAGGTGGCAGCGATTTCTACGGCGCCCCTAAATAAGGAGGCGCTGCATTTGGCGGGGCATTATTACCCTGGTCATACTGAGATCCTGGCCGAACTGACTGGCGCTCCCGAAGTGTCGCTTATGCTGGTCAGCCCCAAGCTAAAGATTATTCATGTCACTGCGCACGTCGGATTGGTAGCGGCGATTCAAAAAATCGATGCGGGCCTCGTGGAACGAACAATCGCCCGCGGACGGAGCATGATGCCGCTCGATCGTGAGCCGCGAATCGGCGTCTGCGGAATTAACCCTCACGCCGGAGAAAACGGCATTTTCGGTGAGGGTGAGGAGGAGGAAAAGATAGTGCCGGCAGTCAAAGTGTGCCGAGCGAGAGGCTGGCTGGTGGAGGGGCCTTTGCCGGCGGATACCCTTTTTTATCTGGCGGCAAACGGTACGTTCGATCTGGTGGTTGCTATGTATCATGACCAAGGGCATGGACCTTTTAAGGTGCTGGGAATCGAGGATGGCGTGAATGTGACAGCGGGTTTGCCGGTGATCAGGACCTCGGTCGATCACGGGACCGCCTTCGATATAGCGGGGACGGGCAAAGCAGACGAGCGCAGCATGTTAGCCGCTCTTCGCTTGGCCGCGCAGATTGTGAACGAGCGTGAAGCGGGAGCGGCGTGAACGCCGGGTACTCAACGTGAGCGCTTGGAACGGCTAATGGTGTGTTCGGTTTGTTCAGTGCACGCGACGGCCAAAAACGGTCCCGGGGGACCCACCGGCGTGATCTTGCCCACCATGGTGCGGTGAAAACCTTGGCGCGTCGGGCGGCCTCTTTGTTTCATAAAGGTGTGCGCGCCGCGTTTGAGCCACAACCCAGCGCCAGGCGTTTCCCAATGTCCCAGGCGTTCTCAGCCTTCCGCTCACTCTCGTTCGCTCTCGTTTGTCCTGCAAAATGGCCGCTCCTCGATCTTTTCTCAGAAAGAGGGTGCCTATGGGAGGATCATCAGGCAAACTTACCTTTTGATGAGGACGGTCCCGGCGGATCCCATTAACGCGATGAACCCAAAGAAAAGGTTTCTTTGGATAATATTTGGCCATCCCGGGTATTGGGCAGGCCAGCTTGCGACTTGGAGCGGTATCTGGTTGTTGTTCTCGGTCGTCTTTATTTCGGGCTTGTCGGAAGACTTACCGACCAACGCTCTTATTAACCATACCCTCTTTTGCATTTCGGGGTTGCTGGCAACCCATCTTCTACGCGTCGTTTTTTTTGTGTTTAATTGGGATTCCCTCAGCCTGGGCTCTCTTTGGCCGAGGGTGCTTCTGGTGGTTCTGGCGCTCAGCGCTGCTGAAGCCTGGTTGATTAATGCCCTTCATCCGATAATTCGGCATGCGATGGTGAACGGGGCTCCAGTGCTGGCACAATCCTTACACCGGATGCACGGCGCCAGGGGCGCGAATTCCCGGCTGCTGCGATTTTGGTTTGAGCTGGCGAAGTGTTTCTTTGTTCTGCTTGCTTGGGCGGGTTTCTTCATTGGGATTCGATTGCAGCAAATGCTTAAGAGCGTGGAGCTCGACCGGTTGCGACTTGATGCCGCCGTTAAGGAGGCGGAGTTGAAGGCGCTCCGGAGCCAGGTTAATCCCCATTTTCTTTTCAACAGTCTTAATACTATCCGGTCACTGATCGAGGAAGATAGACCGAAGGCACGTGAAGCGGTGACCCGCCTGGCGGAACTCTTCCGTGCCTCATTGCGTAGCTCGGAAGTGGACACGGTTGCGCTCCGGGTTGAGCTTCAGACGGTTAACGCCTACTTGGCCCTGGAGAAATTGCGATTTGAGGAACGTTTGCAAATTCATCTTCAGATCGATCCAGAGGCGCTCAACATGTTGATTCCGCCTTTTCTCTTGCAGACGTTGATTGAAAACGCCTTCAAGCATGGGATTTATCCACAGTCCGCCGGCGGCACGATTACTTGTACGATTCAAGCGACGGCTGACGGGATGCAGCTGACAGTAACGAACCCGGGACAGTTACCGGCGCAAGAAAAATACCGGGAGAGCGGAATCGCGAATGCAAGGGCCCGGTTGAAGTTGATTTATGGGCCGGAGGCTTCACTGGAAATTTCTCAGGGGATGGAACCGCGGGTGACTGTCCACGTGTTCCTACCGCAAGCCAAAGCGGTCGCAGCCAACAGCTCTAATCCGAAGTATGAAAGCGCTAATCATCGATGATGAACGGCTGGCGCGAACCGAGGTGCGCCGATTATTGAACGATTTCGACTGGATAAAAGTCGTCGGAGAAGCGGAGAGTGCTCAGCAAGCGCAGGAACTGATCCAGCAGACCCATCCTGATCTGCTTTTCCTCGATGTCCAGATGCCGGGCAAATCGGGTTTCGACCTGCTCGAAGAGGTACGAGGGGATGTCCCTCATGTGATCTTCACCACTGCTTACGACGAGTTTGCCCTGAGGGCATTCGAAGTGAACGCCCTGGATTATCTCATGAAGCCGATTACGCCCGAGCGTCTGGCAGCGGCCCTGGCCCGGATTCGGGAAATGCCGGCTGCCACCGGAAGCCAGGTACCATTGCGTTCCAGCGATCAGGTTTTTGTGCGAGACGGTGAGCGCTGCTGGTTTATTCCGGTAAGTAAAATCCGCCTACTGGAATCGGAGGGTAATTACACACGGGTTCGGTTCGAGAATCAGTCACCCTTGATCTATCGTTCTCTCAGCATGCTTGAACAGCGATTGCCGCCGGAAGATTTCTTTCGAATCAATCGACAGCAAGTGGTGAACCTGCATTTCATTGAGCGAATCGAAACGTGGTTTAGCCATGGTCTGAAGATCT
>JAFAVN010000009.1 GCA_019242435.1 Verrucomicrobiota bacterium
GCGAAGATAACAGCTGGACGAACTTCATCCAGTATCCGGTCGCCACGGTCACTCCGGGGAGTACCCATCACTTGAAGGTGACCACGAGAGGGAATGCAATGGGTAGTCTGTTGAAGTTCGAGCTAATACAAATCAGTGCTACGGAAGCGTTTGGTTTCGACACTTCGAAAACTTTGAAACTACGCTGCATTTGACCTTCGAAGCGTCATCCCGGAACCTTTCGGGCGAGTTTGGCCGTTCTGCGTACCTTGCGATCTTCGAGGTCAACGGTGCCAACTCTGAACTTTCGACCTTTAACTTTGAGCTCTGAACTACTTAATGAGCGCCCCGGTTCCGCGGGATTGGCTGATCAGGACAGCTGTGATAACGACAGTCCCTTTGATGACCAGTTGCGGGTAAGAACTAATGCCAAGCAGGTTCAAGCCATTATCTAAGATGGCGATTATCAGGACGCCTAACAAGGTGCGCGCGGGACCGCCGATCCCGCCCGACAAGGAGGTCCCACCAACCACGATAGCTGCCAGGGAATTCAGGAGGAGATCTTGCCCGAGGGTGGGACCGGCAGCTCCAAGCCTGGCGACCGCTAATACCCCGCCGAATCCCGCGATAAGACCGGATAAGATGAAAGCGTAAAGTTTGTAACGGCGGACCGGAATGCCGGAGTTCTTTGCTACGATTTCTCCACCTCCGATCAGATACATATAGCGGCCGAACCGGGTCTGTTGGGCAATCAACACGCCCGCGATCCAGACCGCCATTGCGCAAAGCGCGATATTCTGCAGCGGCGGGAGCCATTGGCCGATGGCGATGATATCAAGCGCGTTCGAATTAAAGGTTATCGCTCGCCCTTGCAAGATTTGTAAACCCAGACCGTTAAAAATAGAAAGGCTGCCCAACGTGACGACAAAAGAGGGAACGGCGCCATACGCATAGAGAATCCCATTAAGCAGTCCAAGGCTCGCACCAAGGAGCGCTCCTACCAGAATGATGGATGCTCCGATGTCAGCTGCATTTTCGATTTTAACGGAAACGGCACCTACCAGTAGAACGGTCGCGCCAACCGAAAGATCGATGCTGCCCATCAGAACGACGAAGGTTGCGCCGATGCAGACGATGAGGAGTGTAGAGGCTTGTGCTGAAACGATGGTCAAATTCCTGACCGTGGCAAAGGTGTTTGATGTAGCCGAAAAGAAGAGGATCAGGCCGATAATGACAGCTAGCGGCAGCCACCAACTCCGGTCCAGGCCGGGCGACGTTCTCTTTCGTTCTATGGTATCAGGCAATTTAGTTTCCAGCATCGTGCTTGGTCGGGTTGGCGGATGGGAGCATCAACGCCAGGAGATCATGTTCTGACGGCTTGGCCTCCGTTGGAGCATCCACCTCTGCTGCCACCCGTCCGGATTGCATGATGATAATTCGATGGGAGAGCCCGATTAGCTCGAGGAGTTCATCGGTGATTAGCAGGATCCCTACCCCAGCTTGAGTCAGGGCTCGAATCAGGCGGTAGATCTCTTCTTTCGCGCCTACATCTACCCCGCGGGTTGGGTTATCGAGCACAAACAATTTGGGTGTACGGCACAGCCAACGAGACAGAACGACTTTCTGTTGGTTACCGCCGGATAGACGATCGCAAGGAATCCGGGGAGTTCCGGACTTGATGAGCAGCTTATCAACAAACTGGGATGCGACGGCCTCTTCCTTTTTAGAAAGCCAACGGCCTAGAGGGCTCGAAAACAAATCGTGTCCGCTCGCCATTGAAATATTCCAAGCAAGAGGAAATTGCCCGATCAGTCCTTCGGTCATTCTTTCCGCCGGGACATAGGCGATTCCTTCCCGGATTAACCGCCGAATTTCTGGTTTGTGGATCTCGGACCCGCGGTACTTGATGGTTCCACCGAGGGGCGGACGTAAGCCGGCAATCCCTTTGGCCAGGGCGCTCTTACCGGAACCCAGCAAGCCGCCAATCCCTACGATTTCGCCCGTTCTGACGGTCAAAGAAACATCAGTGTAGGCCGGCGGCCCAGTCAGTGATCGCACCTCCAGTAAGACCGGATTCTGCTGCACGCTGTGTTGCTGAGTCTTATGATAGTAATCACTCATGCGTGCGCGGCCTACCATTAGACTATGCAGCTCGGCCTCGCTGGCGTCCTTGGACTCGACCGCGGCTACCAGGTTACCATCCTTAAGCACATAAATCAGATCACAAATTTCGAGTACTTCGGTTAATCGATGCGAAACAAAGACGACTGCGCCTTTGGTTTTGACCCGATCAACCAGACGAAAAAAAGCTAACTCATGTTCTTTAGCGAGGGCGGAGGTCGGCTCGTCGAGGAGAATCACAGGATGTTCCGCTTTGGTCAGCAAAACAGGTACGAGGCAGGCTCTCAAGATCTCCATCACCTGGCGCCTGGAAAAGTCATAAGAGCGAGTCATCCGGGTGACATCCACATCGAAATCGGCTGCTTCCACCATCTGCGCAGCGGCTGCGGCCATTGCTCTTCGGTCCAGAAACAGACCGGCGCGGAGGAACCGTGCCTCCTGGCCAAGGAGAAGGTTTTCGTACACAGGCACATTTAAGATCAAGGCCTGTTCTTGAAAGGCTCGGCCCACACCAAGTTGGCAGGCGGCGTGATAGCTGGTGGGCTGGTACGTTTGGCCGTGCAACCACATCACTCCCGAGTCTTGTCGCAACATGCCGCTCAGAATATTCAAGAGAGTCGATTTACCTGCTCCATTTTCTCCGATTAAGCCGATCGTCTTGTTAGCCGGGATTTCGAAACTAACATTATCAAGGACAATGCTAGGCCCAAAACGCTTCGTCAGTCTCGAAACGCGTAGAAGCGCTGCCGTTCCTTCGTCAAAAAAGCTCCCTTCCGTGTCTCCTGAATTGACTCGCAGTTTATGCATACGCGCTTTCAGGCGCGATCGAGCCTTTCTCAGGTCGCTTTGATGGGTGGGGAACCGAAGAATTTTATTTTATAATGCGCAGCGTATTCTTCTCGGACCGCGTCTGCCTCACCGCTCTCGCGAGCCTTGACGTATTCGGCGGGATAGCTCCATCCGTCCGGCTTAGGAATGCCGCCCCATTCAAGATCGATATCCATGGGGAAAAGCTCGGCTTGGGGGTCCCAGTCGTTGGGGTGTTCGATCTTCGACATCTTCTTATAGTCGAAGGGAGGCACATTGCCGTTATTAACGTAGCGTGCGAGGTAGGAATCGACGTTGTCTTTGGTCATAGTGACCGAGCGCCAACTCATCAGTCGCTCGGGGGCGCGTGGCTTCCATCCGTGCATCACATCGTAGAGGCGGGTGGTCAGCAGGGCACCCATATAAGCAGGCACGTTAGCACTCGTTGCCAGAAGCCGTCCTTGTTTGATCATTTCGGCGCCTTTGGTTGTGCCGTCTGCGCCTGAAAGAAAAACATCCTGACCTGGCCTTAACCCGCTTGTACGCAAGGCAGAGATACATCCATCGGCGACATCATCGTTCTGAGCGATTACACCGGAGATATCTTTGTAACGAGTGATCAAGTCTTCCATCGCCTTCTCGGAATCTTCGCGATTCCATTTCCCGGGCAGCTCACCCACCAGTTTGATCTTGGGGAAATCTTTCAGCGCGTCATTGCGACCGCGAGAACGAATCAGGTCGGTCGAATTCCCTTCAACGCCGGTCACGCCGACGATGTTACCACCTCCGGATTTTTCCGCGATCGCTTTACACACCTCGACAGTGACAGCCCGATGAGCGGAAAACTCTTCCGGCACCGCGTAAAGAGTGTAATAGTCGCCTGCTTCGAACGGAGTGAACCAAGGCAAGGTGCCCCAGGTATTGTCAAACCAGACTTTATTCTGGTTTGCGAGTTGGGCGATCCGTTTGATCGAACCGCCGCCGGGAGCGTGCAGCATCACGGCCTGGACTCGGTTTGCGACCACTTGTTCAAACTGATTGAGCTGAAGTTCGGAGTCGAGCTGGCCGTCAAGGGAGGTAATTTCTAGGCCCAACGCTTGCGCCGCCCCATGCGCGCCGGCATCAGCATTAGCACAGTATTCCAGGCGCAAGGTCATCAGCAGGTGAGCGATCTTGCCCGTCGGTTCGACGGCCGCTACAGCGGGTACACCAAGGCTAGCCGCTGCCAAAGAGGCCACAGCACCGGCAGAGGCTAGTTGGAGAAATTCGCGGCGCGACATTCCATGGGTGTCAAGCTCGGCCATATGCCGGTCAACAACCCGCTTATCCGAGTAGTTTGGAAACATCCTTGGATCGATTTTCTTTCGCATGTTTTGCATCCCTTTTGGGGTGGTATAGGTGATGGGGGTGGCCGGAGTTTTATCTCTTGGCCAAGAACGCGATTTTACCGTCTTCCTTGACGCGTTGAACCAAGCCGTCTTCTACCAGCCAAACGAGATGACATTGGATGCACGCCTTGGCATAAGCGCGCGCTTCGCCAATGCCGGTGGAGACCGGGTAATCAAGATCTGTCTTTATCGGGAGAACTTCGGGCAACAGTTCGAGAATTGTCGATGGCCGGTCAAACCGGCGCAGAACGAAGAGAATACGATTGCGCGTATCCTGTTGCTGAATCTGCATGTGTACAAGCCGCCGCCTTGAGCTGGCTTTCGAGTAAGCGGATAGACCGTGGCCTTCCAGCAAGAACTCCGGCGCCAATTCAAGGCTTCTTTGGATCGATCGAGAGTGCGCTTTTGCATCCCCGATCGGGTAGGGACCCAAGGGCGTCGGGTAGTGAAGGAGGTCGGCTGAATAGAGGGTACTTGTCTTCGGATTCCAGAGACCGATTTGCCCGGGTGCGTGTCCAGGAAGATGGACTGTCTGAAGTTCGAGGCCCCCAACTTCGAGCAGATCGCCGTCTTCAACTGTGCGATCGACTTGAACCGGAAAGTCCCAATACCTACGGATGATCTCCGGGTCAGAGAGGCCCAAACTTTCGCCCGCCTCGAGGTTGAAATCCGCAAGTAGCTCTTCCGGGCTAAGCCCGAAGCGGGTCACATTTTCTCGGCGAGTGACAATCAGGGGGTCTTCGATGATCGGCCGGTCCAAAGGATGGCAAAGGATTTCGGCGCCGTAACGCTTCTTAAGCGCGTCTGCGTTGCCGACATGGTCATAGTGGAAGTGTGTGAGGAAAATGTATTTGAGCTTGTTCTTCTCCTTGTCGAGCAGCTTGATGAGGAACTCGCCCATTCCATTGTTGAATTCAGGCAGGGACCAGTTGCCGGAATCAATGAGCAGGTTTTCTCCGTCACCACGGATCAAATAGACTGCTCCCTGAACGTAACCGTCCAACTCGTCCTCAGCTAGCATTCCATGAATCCCTGGTATGCCCCATCCGTCGGGGGTTTCACCGAAAAAGAAGATCATCTTTGCTGTTCGATTATGGTTAAAAAGGATAATTTTTGCTTGGGAGGACGGCGGGTGCACGGCGCGCCTCCATGCAAACCTGCGTAGGTATACCCAGAAAGAGAGGTATGTCTACTGTTTTAATATACTTTATTTTAGTAGGGTATCCGTGGGTTTTGGCAAAGATTTACGACAGAAATGCGCAATGAGGTCCTAATCCTCGGACGAGACCGCGCTTTCACCGATATGAATACTTTTCGTTTAGACGGTTCGCGGGCTCTGATCACCGCGGGGGCCTCCGGTATTGGCCGGGTGATTGCGAAATACCTCTTCGAAGCCGGCGCCAAAGTTCACATCTGTGATATCGACGCTAACTTACTTGAGGCCTGCAGTGGAGAATTTCCTGGAATCGGCATTACTGTCGCCGATGTGTCGGATGATAATGCCGTCGATCATCTGTTTGCTGAGATTCAAAGAAACTTAGGAGGCCTGGATATCTTGGTTAATAACGCCGGGATTGCCGGTCCCACGGCGGCGATTGAAGATATTGATCCTAAGGATTGGCGTCGTTGTATTGAGGTTGATCTGACGGCGCAATTCCTGGTTGCGCGGCGAGCGGTACCGATGCTGAAAGCAAAAGGTAGCGGAGCTATCATCAATATGTCTTCCGCGGCCGGGCGCCTCGGGTATGCGTTCCGGACTCCTTATGCCGCCGCCAAATGGGGCGTTATCGGATTGACGCAAAGTCTTGCTAAGGAACTTGGTCCTTACGGCATTTCCGTGAACGCCATTTTGCCGGGCATTGTGTCCGGTCCACGAATGGAAGGCGTAATTAAAGCGCGCGCCGAACAGCTGGGCATGCCATACCAAGCGATGGAAAAAGAATATCTCCAGAAGGTCTCTCTGCGCCGAATGGTAACGGCTGATGATGTCGCCGCCATGGTTCTATTTCTCGTTTCTCCCATGGGGCGGAATGTGTCCGGACAATCCATCGGAGTATGCGGTAACCTAGAAACGCTTTGAAGATGAAAAAAAGAGTTTCAATTATTGGGATGGGCATGCTCGGTCGCGCCTGGTCGGTCGCTTTTGCCCGCGCAGGTTTTACGGTCGTGAGCTGGGATCCATCGAGGGAGGCTACTGATGCTAGTTTGAAAGTGGTCGATCAATTGCTGGGTGAACTGGATAGTCGCAACTTTTTCAAGGCTGAAGGTGTCCAGGAAGTTAAAAAGCGTATTCTCGTAGCTGACTCTCTTGAACAAGCATTGGAGGGAACGGACTGGGTCCAGGAAAACGCGCCGGAGGACCTGGTGACAAAGCGAGACCTCTGGCCAATTCTCGATCAACTGGCAGGACCACAGGCTATTTTAGCCAGCTCGACCTCCGGAATTGTGCCTTCCGCCTTCAGTTCCGGTCTGCCGGGAGCGCACCGCTGCCTGGTCGCGCATCCGTTAAATCCACCGTATTTGATACGTGCGGTTGAATTGGTGCCGGGACCCAAGACATCCGCGGAGACCATTCAGCAATCCAGGGCGGTCATGGAGGAGATCGGACAGGCGCCTATCGTGATGAAGCGTGAGTTGGACGGCTTCATCATGAACCGGCTTCAGGCCGCCATACTCGATGAAGCATTTTATCTCGTCGGCGCTGGTTTTTGTTCGGTTGAGGATGTCGATGTCGGACTGCGAGAAGGGCTCGCTTTGCGCTGGAGTTTCATGGGCCCGTTCGAAACCATTGATCTCAACGCACCGCGCGGTCTTCGTGATTATGTAGAGCGTTACGGCGCCATGTATCATCGCCTCATTCAATCCAGAA
>JAFAVN010000050.1 GCA_019242435.1 Verrucomicrobiota bacterium
AATCTGGTTCTCGAATTCAGCGACAAGAGTAAGCCGATCGATTTCATTTCCTTAAAGCAGTCGTTACAGGACCGCGGGCAGTTGGAAGAGATTGGTGGAGCACAGTTCCTGAATGATCTTTATACGTTTGTTCCTACCGCCGCCAACGCTGCCTACTACATCGATATTGTTCGTGAAAAGTACCTGCTTCGGCGGTTGATCTTAACCTGCAACGCCCTGACCACTCGATCGTACGACGAACAGGAGAATGTGGAACCTCTCCTGGATGATGCGGAACGCGAGGTTCTGCAGATCAGAGGCGATTATATCAAGGTGGACGTGGTTCCGACCAAGGAACTGGTTATCAAAGCGATCGAGCAAATCGAACACTTGTACGAAAACCGGGGAGCGGTGACTGGATTATCGACCGGGTTTGTCGAGCTCGATCGGATGACCAGTGGGATGCACCCCGCTGAGATGATTGTTATTGCGGCGCGTCCCAGCATGGGTAAGACCGCGTTCGCGATGAACGTGGCGGAGCACGTGTCACTCGACGTTGGAAAACCGGTAGGCGTTTTCAGCCTGGAAATGAGCAGCCAACAGCTGGTGCAACGGTTGCTTTGCTCTAGGGCAAAGGTCGATTTACAGAAAGTCCGGAATGGCTTTTTGTCCGATCGCGATTTCCCGAATTTGACAACGGCGGCCTCGCACCTGGCCGGTGCGAACTTGTACATCGATGATACGCCGGGCCTTTCGATCACGGAGCTTCGGGCAAAAGCACGCCGGCTAAAAGCGAGTCACAACGTCGAGTTGCTGGTTATTGATTACCTTCAACTGCTCCGCTCAACGACGCGACGAGCTCAAGATAATCGTCAGCTCGAAATTTCTGAAATCTCGGGTGGCATCAAAGGTTTGGCCAAAGAGCTCGGAATTCCAGTGATCGTCGTGGCCCAGCTTAATCGGCAGCCCGACACGCGCTCAAAGGAAGGAGCCGGCCGGCCTCGTCTGAGTGATCTCCGTGAGTCCGGTTCCATCGAGCAGGATGCCGATGTTGTGGGCCTATTGGTCCGCGCTGAATACTATGCAGCCGATGAAGAAACCAAACAGGAAACCGAAGGCCAAGCCGAATTGATCATCGCTAAACAACGTAACGGCCCCACGGGTGACATCCCTCTGACGTTTCTCAAACAGTTCACGCGATTTGAAAATCGCGCGAAGGAATCTGCTGCGTAACGTTGGGCCGGGGAAACACCAGGCTCACGCACGTCCCTTTGCCCAGTTCGCTTTTGACATCGGCCGACCCGGCATGCAACTCCATAATCGTCTTCACAATTGCCAATCCAAGCCCAATTCCAACCGTAGATCGAGCGCGGGATGTGTCGACCCGGTAAAACCGATCAAATATGCGCGATAGATGCTCGGGCGGAATCCCTTCTCCGGTATCTTCGATAAGTAACTCAACCCCACCCGAAGCAGTGGGCCCGGTTTCTGCGGGCGACGACGCGTTTGTGATCGGTTTCTCTCGGACTCGCACGGTCACAGTTCCCCCGGACGCTGTATGTTTGAGGGCATTGGCAATGACGTTGCTGAGCGCCCGCCGGAAAAGAGTCGCGTCAGCGTATATCTGAGCGTCGCCGAAAGAGAGGAGAGTGATTCCCTGCTCGCTAGCCTGCAGCTCGTGATACGAAAGAATCTGAGTGAGCTCCTCACTGGCTTGGAACCACTTACGATGGAGCAAAAGATCTGCGTTCTCGGCTCTGGCCAGGAAGAGCAAACTGTCGATCAGTGCACTGAGTCGATGGTATTCTTCTAGGCTGGAGGCGATTACTCGCGCGTACTCCTCTGAGCTGCGGACGCGGCGCAAGGCGACTTCGGCTTCGCCCATCAGGTTATTAATCGGGGTTCGCAACTCGTGCGCAATATCGGCGGAGAACTGGGAGAGCCGCTTAAAGGACTCCTCCAACCGTTGCAGCATTCCATCGAACTCAGCTGCCAGCCCGGCAAGCTCGCGTGGCCAGGCAGTCGCGCCCACGCGGTCGGCCAATGCATTCGCAGTGATTCGATGAGCGGCTGCAGAAATCTGGTGGATCGGCCGGATTCCTCTCTTGGCAACGTGAGTGCCGGCAACGGCGGAGGCAATTGATCCGCCAATCAGGACCAACAACAGATTGTTTCGGTAATCACCTAGAATCCGTTGTTCCGGAGTAGTATCGAGCGCGACGGTGTAGACAAAATGCCGGTCCGGGTTCGAGTAGCGCTTTTCCACCGGCGGGCTCGCCATTTTCGCGCTGGCCAGCAACATGGTTTTGTCCGGGCCGGGACGATACTCGCGGGTTTCTCCGAGCCATTGATTTTCGTTGGCGGCAGGAGGGCATTTGGAAGAATCGGGAATCAGATTTTCGGCGCCCGGTGATTGCATCACCAGGGTCCCGTCGTTTTGTTGAAGCCGGCCATAAAAAACGCTTTGATGCCGGGCGGTACTCTCCCATTTCACTTCTTCCTCAAGAGCCTCTTCGTCGTCGGGCCGCTCGCGTAAAATCTGGCGAAGTACGGAAATTTTATCCGCTAGCGTGCTTCGTGCGTTTTCATCGAGACTTACTTTCAGACACCAGTATAAACAAGCTCCTGAAATCGAAAGCAGAGCGATGGTAATCGCTGCGTACGCCGCCGAGATACGAAATACGATCGACCACGAGCGGTTGCGTAGTTTGGGCAGCATGGTTGGGCTTCGCTTTCGGAGACTTGCAGCTCTTCGGAGGACGAGTTCGAGGAGCATGTCTTGGTTCGGCTACCCGATGCGCTCCCCAAGCACGTAACCCATACCGTACACGGAATGAATCAGTGGAGTCGGGAAGGGATGATCTAGTTTTAGGCGGAGGCGCCGGATCGCGACGTCAACGAGATTAGAATCGGCGGAAGTATCCATGTTCCAGACCTCCTTAGCGATGACCTTTCGCCCGACCACTTCGTTTGGCGTACGGGCAAGCAGCGCCAAAAGGGCAAACTCTTTTGGGGTAAGATCAATTGCCTGATTTTGTCTGCTCACTTTATGGCGCAATAAATCTAGCTCAAGATCGGCAATTCTGAACGTGGTAGGACTCACCTCGCGGCCTCGCCGCAAAATCGCGTGAATCCGAGCCATCAACTCGGAAAAGGCGAACGGCTTTACCAGGTAATCGTCAGCGCCTGAGTCCAGACCGCGAATCCGCTCTCCCAGACTATCTCTGGCGGTCAGGAAAATCACCGGAGTGGTAACACCCGCCGCTCGCATCTGGCGGATCACCGACCAGCCGTCACATCCCGGCAACAGTACGTCCAAGAGCACAATCTCGTAGGAGATCTCTCGCAGGAATGCCAAAGCCGCCCGGCCGTCGCTCGCAATATCCACCGTCCAGCCGTTCTCGGTGAGCCCTTTGAACAAAAAAGTCGCTGCTTTGGCTTCGTCTTCGACGATCAAGGCATGCATAGAACGCTCCTTTTGTGTTCTTTGCGCTCTTTTGCGGCTATCCCTCTTCCGTTCAAATCGCGGTCACTCTTCGAATCGCGGGAAGACAGGGGACGGTGTAGCAAGTTGGTGTTGGTCTGGTAGCTCGCCCCACGCTAACCGGTTATAAACAGTGGCGTTCAGCTGTTGCAGAATTTTTTCGGCGGCGCTCGGGATAATCGGAGCCATCAGGGACGCCACAAAGCGCGAGGTCTCGGTCAGGTAAAACAGGACATCATCCAGGAGATCGCTTTGGGCCGGATCTTTAGCCAGCTTCCATGGCGCCTTTAATTCGACGAGGCCGTTGGCCTGGGTCACGAGATCATTTGCCGCTTCCAAAGCCGCATGCGGTAGGAATTGGTCAAAGGCCTCCTTATAGCGACCGAGAGCGGCAACTGCACTCGCTTTGAGCGCTTCAATATCCGAATCACCAGAACCCGTTTTTCGGATCCGGCCGGAACGATACCGCTGTACCATATTAATGGTGCGGTTCACCAGGTTCCCAAATCCGTTTGCCAGCTCGCTATGGTACCTGACTAACAACCGTTCAACGCTGAAATCGGCGTCGTGTCCGGTCGCAATATCTCGCATCAGATAGTAACGAACCGCATCAGCTCCGAAACGTTCGACCAGCCGTGCCGGATCGACTACGTTACCGAGGCTCTTGCTCATCTTTGCGCCTTCAATATTCCACCAACCATGAACCGCCAGGCGCGGCATCTGGTCGTCGGGAAAGCCCATAGCATGGAGCATAATGGGCCAATAGATGCCGTGAGCAGGCACCATGATGTCTTTGCCGATGATATGCGCCTGGCACGGCCATAGATCGGCAAAATTCGGCAGACCGCTTCCCAGATCCGCTTCGTACCCGGCAAAGGTCACATAATTAAGCAACGCGTCGAACCACACATAGGTCACATAGCCCGGGTCAAATGGGAACTCGATCCCCCAGGAAAGCCGCTCTTTTGGACGCGAGACGCATAGATCACCGCTCAACCGATCGATCGCATTGAGGAGTTCGGCGTGCCGGAAAGCAGGAATTACGAAGCCCGGCCGGTTCCGGACAAAGTTCAGCAACCACTCCTTGTGCTTTGCCAGGCAGAAATACCAGTTTTCTTCTTCCAGCAGGATCACTTCGCCCCATTCCGCCCCGAACTCGCCGTCCGCATTTCGCTCTCTATCAGTTAAGAACTGTTCCTGGCGGACACTATAATAACCTGAGTACTTCGCCTTGTAGAGTTCTCCTTTGTCGTGAAGCGCCTGTAGGACTTTCTGGACGGCTCGTCTGTGCCGCGGATCAGTTGTGGCCGCCCAACCGTCGCGCCGGATATTGAGTTTTTCCCAGAGAGCCAGGAATAAATCAGTCACCCGGTTAGCGAACTCGGCCGGGGCGATGCCTTCCTTCTGCGCGGCTTGCTGCACTTTTTGCCCATGCTGATCCACTCCGATGAGTAAAAAGGCCGGCTCCTGAGTTCTGCGGTACCGGACGATAACGTCAGCCAAAATCTTCTCGTAAGCGTGCCCGATGTGCGGCGCCGCATTCGTATAATCGATAGCCGTCGTAACGAAGTATTTCACCGGAAAAAATTGAACCGCGAAGGAACGCTAAATGAACCGCGAATGGACGGGAATTCAAACGAAACTCGCCTTGAAGCTCGTTCGCTGATAGCAAATAGAAAATAGCAGATGGCAGAGAATTTTTAATTCAGCGCTTAGCCGGAAAAGGATCTGCTATCTGCGATCTGCTATTACGAAACGAGCTTCAGCCGAGTTTCGTCAGCCGCGGTCTACTTTTCCTCCCCAGGACAGAATCCGGGCTTTGCCGCTCGCAGCCTCTGCTTCTTTGATCTGACCGTTTCGAACATAAAACAGGGATAAACTCGACCAGCCCAGCAGGTCGTTTGGCTTGAGCTCGACCGCTTTTTTCCCGGCTTCGATGGCTTCCGGGTAGTTGCCTTTTTTCATCAGCGCCATTCCGAGAGCATGCCAGCCGTCGAAGAACGAAGGCTCCAGTTCAGTGCATTTCCGGTATTTCTCGATCGCACTCGGCAAGTCTCCGATCGCGAGGTCACCGTTCGCATCATCAAACAGGTCCGCAACCGTGTTAGGGATGTCGTCCATCTGAGTTACTGTTGCATGCCGAGATGCAGCGGACAACGAGGGGTGAGTAGTGATTAGTGAAAAGTGATTGGTGATCGATCGTACAGTGATTGTTGTCATTCCTGGAAGCAGCCCAGCGGAAGATGGCATGCCTGCTCGAACTTCCGAGCGGCTCAACCGCAGGGAAGCCGCCATTACCTCCAATCACCAATCACGAATCACTCTTCTTTCCTACCTGCCGTCGCGGTTTCCTTCTTCCGCTCTGCCTGCGGCTTAAACACCCCGTAGATGAGCCTGGCTCCGCGAGCATACGAAAAGTATGCCCACATCCATTGAAAGAATACGAACACCCGGTTCCGGAAACCGATCAGGAAGATCAGGTGGATGAAAAGCCAGGACAGCCAGGCTAAGAATCCGCCGAATTCGACCAGTTTCAGATCCGCAATCGCTCGGTTCCGGCCGATAGTGGCCATCTGGCCCTTGTCACGGTATCTGAAGGGCGCCATCGGTTTGCCTTGTGCGGCGGCCATGATGTTCCTGGCCGCGTGACGACCCATCTGCATGGCCACCGGGCAGACTCCCGGTAATGGATGGCCCGTCTGATGGGTAAATAGCGCCATATCACCGATCACGAAGACTTCCGGATGTCCCGGGATAGTGAGATCCTCGTTCACTTTGACTCGGCCGACGCGATCCAGCTCCACACCTAAGCTCTTGCCCAACGGTGACGCAGCATTCCCGGCGGCCCAGATAATTGTCCGAGCGGAGATCAATTCATCACCGACCCGCACACCCTCAGGACCGACCTGCTTAACCATCACGCCAGTCCTGACCTCGACCTGGAGCTGTTCAAGCTGCCGGCGCGCTGAGTCCGATAATTTTTGATCAAATGACGGCAACACCCGATCTGCGGCATCTACCAGAATGATCTTGGCATCCCGCGGGTTTACCTTATGAAAATCGTCGGCCAGGCTGCGATGGGCAAGCTCGGCAATGGCGCCGGCCATTTCTACTCCGGTCGGGCCCGCGCCTACCACTACGAAGGTCAATGCCTTGCGCCGTTCGTCAGCATTCTCAGCGATCTCGGCTACTTCAAACGCCTCAAGAATTCGCCGCCTCAGCTCCAGGGCGTCCTCCAGATTTTTCAGACCCGGGGCGAAACGCTCCCACTCCTCATGACCAAAATAGGAGTGCCTCGCGCCGGCAGCTATGATCAAATAGTCGTACGAAACTGACCGGTCCCTGGCAATGACCAGCTTCTTTGCCACATCGATTTCATCGACTTGGGCCATGACTACCTCCAAGTGATTGGAGTGTTTCAAGATGTGCCGGATAGGTTGAGCGATATCGCCAGGAGACAGCCCGGCAGAGGCGACTTGGTAGAGCAAAGGTTGAAACAAATGATGGTTCGTTCGGTCCAGCAGTATCACCTCTGCCGGTTTATCTCCCAGTTCCTTCGCGGCATAGAGTCCACCGAAACCGCCGCCGATAATCACCACGCGTGGTGTTTTGTTGAGTTGCACCATAGAAATAAATTGATCACCGAGGTACGGAACGCCAAAGGTGTAAACTAGTACGCGTCGTGAATACGTCGGTGCTCAATTCATCGCTCAGCTTGTGAAAAATTTCACAAATAATCGCTTGCGACCAGGTTTGGGAATACCTTTACTGCTTTCCTGAGGTCGCGCCCCTATTCCTATGGCTATTCCGCATGTAATTGAAACTCCGGACACCTTGGCCAGTGCCGCCCGGTCAGTGGAGGCGATCAATGATTCGGAGCTACTCGGCGAGAAGCTCGTCATCAACATGGGCCCGTCGCATCCGGCAACTCATGGGGTACTCCGGATTCTTCTCGAGTTGGACGGAGAAATCATCACCAAAGCCGTGCCGGACATTGGTTATCTGCATCGAGGCGATGAAAAGATCGCTGAGAACATGCAATACAACCAATTCGTTCCCTATACCGACCGGCTCGATTATCTGGCTCCCCTGGCCAACAATGTGGCTTACGCGTTAGCGGTTGAGAAGCTGATGGGATGGGAGCTTCCACCACGGGGAAAAGCCATTCGGGTGATCTGTTGTGAGGTCGCTCGCATCTCGTCCCACCTGCTTGGGTTGGGCGCTTTCGGCATGGATGTTGGCGCCACCACCGTCTTCCTATACACATTCACTGAAAGAGAAAAGCTTTACAATCTGATAGAGATGCTGACCGGCGCCCGGTTCACAACCTCTTACACTAGGGTCGGAGGCCAGATTCGCGATTTGCCGGAGGGTTTTGTCGCGGCGCTGTCTCAATTCCTGGACCAGTTTATCCCGCAACTCGACGAGATCGACCGGCTACTCACCCGAAATCGGATCTGGGTAGACCGCTGTCGGGACCTGGGTGTGATCAGCAAGGAAGACGCGATCAGTTTTGGCCTAACCGGGCCGAACCTGCGGGGTAGCGGAGTCGAGTATGATGTTCGCAAGGCTCTTCCCTATCTTGATTACCATAAATACGATTTTGATATTCCGATCGGAACTGTCGGCGATGCTTACGATCGTTACCTGATCAGGATCGAAGAAATGCGGCAAAGCGTGAAGATCTTGCGACAAGTCATAGACAAGTTGCCGTCCGGTCCCATTGCCGTACAGGATCCCAAAAATCTACCACCGAGGAAGCCCGAAGTGTTGATGAAAATGGAGGAACTCATCCATCATTTCATCATTCACACTGAAGGAATTGACGCGCCGGTCGGGGAAGTCTATTTCGGAGCAGAGAATCCCAAAGGGGAGTTGGGATTTTATATTAACAGCAAAGGAGGCGGTGTGCCTTATCGGCTAAAAATCAGGGCTCCTTCGTTTGTTAATTTAAGTATCTTGCCGAAAATTGTACCAGGTCACATGATGTCCGACGTTGTGGCAATCCTTGGTAGCCTTGATTTTGTAATGGGCGAATGTGATCGCTAGACAGATACGTACCGCCTGGCTGGTCGGGCTGGGCGTGGTGCTAGTGCTTACCGGTTGTAAGCGGGAAATTGCCAATCGCAACCTGGCGCAGGTAAAGAGAAACATGAGCCCGAAGGAAGTGGAAACGATCCTGGGGCAGCCCGACTCGACGGATCGAAGAGACGATGATGGAGACGGGGAAAAAAGGAATACAGGATTGTTGACTTATTATTACTTACAGGACGGGCAGAAGATCGTGCTGGTGTTCCAGAACGGTCACTTGATCCGTGAACCAGAGCCTTTGAAAGACCACTAACCATGGAAATTCCGCAGGAGCTTGCCGGGCGCATCGACGAGGTGATTACACACTATCCGGTTTCGAAACGAAGCGCCGCATTGCCATTGCTCCATCTTTTACAGGAACACTTTGGTTATTTGAGCGACGAAGCAATCACCTGGGTAGCAGAGAAGCTCGAGCTGGAACCAATCAATATTCTCGAACTAGTAACCTTCTATCCGATGTTCCGCCAGAGCCCGGTCGGCAAGCATCATATCCGCGTCTGCCGCACCTTGTCCTGTGCGATGGCCGGCAGTTACCAGTTATTAGACGCGTTTTGCAAGCACGCTAAGATCGAAAAAACTCACGGTGGCAAAGGGCATCTATTTAAGAGTCCGGACGGAAAATACAGCGTCGAGTTTGTGGAGTGCCTGGCAAGCTGCGGAACTGCGCCGGTGTGCATGATAAACGACGATTTCTACGAGGCGATCTCCGAGGAGAACGTCCCCCAACTGCTCGATAAATATCAGTAATATGCCGGCCATCTCTCGCACTCCCCATCCGCGCGAAAGAAGAATCATCTTCAAGAATATCGATCGGGAAGGTTGGACTCCGGATATCGATTGCTACCTGAAAGACGGTGGCTACGAAGAGTTAAAAAAAGCGCTAAACATGCAGCCCCAGGAGATCGTCAGCGAGGTAAAGGCTTCCGGGCTTCGTGGTAGAGGTGGTGCTGGTTTCCCCTGCGGCGCCAAATGGGGCTTTATCCGGCCGGGCGAAACCAAACCCATCTACCTCATTTGTAACGCGGACGAGTCCGAACCTGGTACCTTCAAGGATCGATATATCATCCATCAAGATCCACACCAATTGCTCGAAGGGATGATTATTTCCTGCTTCGCGGTAAACGCGAGGCTGGCTTACATTTATATCCGCGGTGAATTTCCTTTGGGCGCAAAGATACTCGAGCGCGCTATCGAAGAAGCTAAAGGCCACGGGTTTATCGGTAAAAATATTCTCGGAAGCGGTTTCGACCTGGAGATCTATGTGCATCGGGGAGCAGGAGCTTATATTTGTGGAGAAGAAACCGGATTGATCGAATCACTCGAGGGAAAACGGCCTTATCCCCGAATTAAACCTCCTTACTTCCCCGCAGCCCTGGGCTTGTATATGTCGCCCACCATCGTCAACAATGTGGAGACGCTGTGTGACGTTAAATACATTGTTCGCATTGGCGGCGCAGAGTATGCCAAGATCGGTCGCCCTAACAATACAGGCACTCGGTTGCTTTGCGTGAGCGGTGACGTGCAGAAACCGGGTTACTTTGAGCTTGAAACTGGCGGGGTAACCATGGGTGAGCTCATCTACGATATTTGTGGGGGGCTCAAACCCGGTCGGAAACTGAAGGCGGTGATCCCTGGGGGCAGCTCCGCTAAAGTCCTGCGAGCAGACGAACGCTACAAGATCAAAACCAAGCGGCCGGACGGCACTACCGTGGAAGAAGAAATCGGGATCGACGATATCCGAATAGATTTCGATAGCCTAGCAGCAGTTGGGTCGATGGCGGGTTCGGGCGGTGTGATTGTCATGGATGACTCGAGGGACATGGTCTGGGCGCTTAATAATATCAACGAGTTCTACGCTCACGAGAGCTGCGGACAATGCACCCCCTGCCGCGAAGGTTCACTCTGGATGCAGAAAATCACCGCTCGGTTGCTGGATGGCGGAGGGATGCCTGGCGATACCGATACCCTCAAGTCCGCTGCGGACAATATTGCCGGCAGAACCATCTGCGCGTTCGGCGAAGCGTGCGCGTGGCCCACCCAAAGCTTCGTCGGCAAATTCCGCGACGAATTTCTGGCGTATACCTCCAAGAATGGCAACCAGCAGGGCTAGTGTGTTATGAGCGAACCGGCACCACTTCTAAACGTTCAGATCGACGGCGTGTGGCATCAGTTCCCTAAAGGGACTCGGGTGATCGAGGCCTGTGCCCGAGCCGGTAAATTCGTCCCTCGTTATTGTTATCATCCCAAGCTGAGTTCGCCAGGTAACTGCCGGATGTGCCTTATCGAAATGGGTATGCCCAAGATGGGGCCCGACCGCAAACCGGAATTGGGCTCAGACGGTAAGCCGGTAATTAATTGGATCCCGCGCCCGCAAATCTCTTGTGCCCAGGACATCGCCGAAGGGATGGGAGTTAAGACCGACTCACCGCTGGTTCAAGAATGCCGGCACGGGGTGATGGAGTTTCTGCTGATTAATCATCCCTTGGATTGCCCGATCTGCGACCAGGCCGGAGAATGCGAGCTCCAGGAGTTCAGCGTCCAATACGGGAATGGCGGTTCCCGTTTCCGCGAAGAGAAAGTAAAGAAACCGAAGCATGTTGTGCTTGGGCCGAGAGTCACGCTGGATGATGAGCGTTGTATTCTCTGTTCGCGATGCATCCGTTTCATGAAAGAGATCGCCAAGGATGATGTCCTGGGATTTGCCAGTCGCGGCAGCCACACTTACCTAACCGCCCACCCGGGGCGCGTTCTCGATAGCAATTATTCGCTAAACACCGTCGATATTTGTCCGGTTGGCGCGCTAACCAGCACAGATTTCCGTTTCAAAATGCGGGTATGGTTTCTCAAAGAGACCAAGAGCATTTGTACCAGTTGCGCTACGGGCTGTAACACGATTGTCGGCAGCCGGCAGAATGTGATTTATCGGCAGACGCCGCGCGAAAATGACGATGTTAATTCCGCTTGGATGTGCGACTACGGCCGGCTGAACTTTCATTTTGTCAATTCAAAGGACCGGTTGAATGAACCTCAGATCCGATCCGGGTCCACATTGGAAAATGTGAACTGGAACACGGCGTTCGGCCGCGCCGTAGAAGAGTTAAAGCGATACCAACCGGATGAGATTGCGGTGATCGGTTCGGGCCGGATGACTAACGAAGAGCTTTGGTTAACTAAGAAATTGATTGATGGGCTCAAGGTGACCCACTACGACATCGTCCCAAGAACCGGTGAGGCTGACGATCTGCTATTGAATACGGATCGTAATCCGAATACCAATGGCGCTAAGCTCTTAGGGGTCTCCTCTGATGAACCTGGCGTTAAGCTTCGCCGGATAATCGACGGGGTCAGTAGCGGACAAATCAAAGCGGTCATCGCCCTGCACGAAGATCTAACCCAAGCCGGTCTCTCTGCTCCGTCTCTGGAGCAGTTGGGCGCATTGATCGTGGTCGGTATTTTACCAAATGAAACTACCAAGCGCGCGACCATCTTGCTGCCCGGAGTTTCATTTGCCGAAAAACGGGGCACGATGATCAATGCCAAAGGCCGGCTGCAACGCCTCAATCGAGCGATTCAGTCACCTGGTAACGCTCACGAGGACTGGGAAATTCTGCGAGATCTGGTCCAGCAACTGACTGGCGAAAACGGGGTCTACCTCATCGAAGACGTTTTCAAACAAATGGCAGAGAACGTACCGCAATTCGAAGGCCTGAGTATCAGCAAAGTTGGTGACCTGGGAGTACGACTATTAGGAGTTGCCGAGGCTGCGCCGGCATAACATATGGCAGATATTCTCATCGCTCTGGTATTAGCGTTGGTTAAAGGCGTAGGGTTGGTCTTCTTGATTATCTTGCCGATGGTTTCCTACACCGTTTATGCCGAGCGCCGGGTCAGCGCCATGATCCAGGATCGGGTAGGCCCCAACCGGGTGGGACCGATGGGATTGATTCAGCCAATCGCTGACGCGGTGAAGCTACTGCTCAAGGAAGATTTTACACCGGCTGCCGTTAATAAATTCTATTACTGGCTCGCTCCCGCTTGTGCGATGGCGCCGGCCTTAATGGCTCTCGCAGTGATTCCCTTTGGCAGCTATTGGTTTGGCCAACCAATGGTAGTAGCCAACGTGGATGTTGGTGTGCTTTGGGTTTTTGCGGTTTCTTCGCTCGGGGTTTACGGTATCGTTCTTGCCGGCTGGTCTTCGAATTCGAAGTATCCGTTCCTGGGCGGGATTCGTTCCAGCTCGCAAATGATTTCCTATGAGCTCTCGCTCGGGCTATCGGTGATTCCGATCTTCCTTATTTGCGGGACACTTAATTTACCCGCCATCGTGGGCTATCAAATTGAGCACGGTTGGCTGATCTCGCCTATCTGGATCAAAGGCATCAGCTTTACCGGGATCGATTTCGGTCAGATAGCCGCTTCGGTTTTCAGCGTACAGGCCCTGTTTAAATTTCTGCTTTGGATTCCGCTGTTCATCTCTTTTGTGGTGTTCACGATTTCCATGTTTGCTGAGACCAATCGTTTGCCATTCGATTTACCCGAAGCAGAGACAGAGTTGGTCGGCGGATATCATACCGAGTATTCGTCGATGAAGTTCGCCCTTTTCTTCCTTGGCGAATACGCGGCGATGATCAGCGGTTGCGCGGTGATCGTGACCTTGTTCTTCGGCGCTTGGCATATCCCGTTTCTGCCAACCGATCCCCGGCAATTGCCGCTCGTCTGGAGCATCATTCTTGGCTTTCTTCATATCACCGTCTTCTTTATTAAGGTCGCTGTGCTGCTCTTCTTCTTCATCTGGGTTCGCTGGACGCTGCCACGATTCAGGTATGACCAGTTGATGCGATTAGGGTGGTATTTCTTTTTCGAAATCGCTCTGGCAAACATCCTTCTGGTGGCGCTGATTCTCGCGTTCTACCCTAGCCCGCAAGTATCACAGCCCTCGACCAAAGCCTCCAAGCCTGCATTTCTCACAAACCCGATACAGCTTGGCTACCGAGCGCCCAAAGTTGTCAGAAATGCAGGCTAAATAAGGTGCCGCTTATGGCTTATAAAGTTGTCCGTACAAAACTTACTTTTGCCGAAAAGATTTACTTACCGGCGGTGCTGGCCGGGCTCGGTATTACTATAAAACATTTCTTTCGGGTTCTGACCGGCAAGAAGAAGGAGACCATGCAGTACCCCGAAGAACGCTGGGATTCGCATCTGCCGGAGCATTACCGCGGTGCGCCGACTTTGGTTAAAGATGAACATGGTAAGGAACGTTGTGTCGCTTGCCAACTCTGCGAGTTCATTTGTCCGCCACGCGCGATCACAATCAAACCAGGCGAGATCCCGGAAGATGACCGCTGGCGCAAAGTAGAAAAGTTTCCTGAAGAGTTCGAGATCGATATGATCCGGTGCATTTATTGCGGGCTTTGCGAAGAAGTTTGTCCGGAGCAAGCGATCTTTTTGCGGAAGGATTATGCCATCACCGGATTGACCCGGGCCGAGATGGTGCATGACAAAAAGCGCCTCTACGAGCTCGGTGGGGTAATGACGGGACTAGTTTTTAAATGGAACGAAAAGAAATAAACCGATGCCCGCCGCCCTTTTCTGGATCTTTGCGTGTGTGATGCTCATTTTCGGGGTCATGGTAATTATTAACCGTAACCCCGTGAGCAGTGCCCTGAGTTTGGTGGTCTCTTTTTTGGGTCTGGCTGCGTTGTACATTTCGTTAGATGCTTTCTTCCTAGGGGTAATTCAGATCCTGGTCTATGCCGGGGCGGTGATGGTATTGTTCCTTTTTATCATCATGCTCCTCGACCTGAAGGCGGAGCGCAGACGTGATTTTAACTTGGTAACCCTCTTTGGCGGCATCGTGGTGGTGGTACTGTTTGTGAAGGTACTTTTCGATGTCTGTTACGGGTTCCAGCATGGCAATGCCGTCTTCCCGGCACTTCAACCCAACCCGCATGGCGATACCTGGCTAGTCGGGATGGAGCTCTTCGAGCAATACAAACTACCTCTGCAGGTCGTAGGTGTGCTAGTTCTGGTCGCTTCTGTCGGAGTAGTTCTCCTTAGCAAAAGGGAGGTTAAATAGAGATGGCTACTCTTAACGATTACCTGCTTGCCAGCGGCTTGCTGTTCACGATCGGGTTTGCCGGAGTTCTACTCAGGCGCAATATCATCATTATCTACATGGCATTGGAGCTGATGCTCAACGCCGCTAATCTGTCGCTGGTCGCGTTTTCACGTTTTCATGTGCAGGCCGGCTTGCCGGATTATAACGCGCAGGTGTTGGTTTTCTTTATTATCACAGTGGCAGCGGCCGAGGTCGCAGTCGGGCTTGCTGTCATTGTGGCTCTTTACCGAGCCAAGCAGACCACGCACATTGACGACCTTAATTCGCTGAAATTCTGACAAATGAAGATTAATGGTTCAGTTCGGCGTTTGGCGTTCGGCGTACCATACGTCACCAGCGATATTGCATTACAGATTCTATCAGACGCAGGCCGTATTAAACGGCTAGATAAGAACCGTGGTTTCTCCCGGCGGCAATGGGAAGCTCCTGGCGCCAAACACCGGACGCCGGCCGTCGAACGCCAAACGCCAAACGCTGAACGCTGATTATGCCCTGGATCATCCTTTTCAGTCCCTTGATAGCGGCCGCGGCGATTGCGGTAGTAACCAACCCCTTTAAAAAGCTGAGTTCCTATCTCTCGGTGGCAGCAGTAGC
>JAFAVN010000054.1 GCA_019242435.1 Verrucomicrobiota bacterium
TGCCAGCGCCAGGCACCGCCGTTATGGTCAAGATGAATATGGGTGACCAAGAGATGGCTTACTTTCTCCGGCGGCAGACCGCGCTGTCGCAATCCTTTGATCGTATTTGCAAACACGATCTCCGGTCCACAATCGATCATCACTAAAGTGCCGTCTTCGGCTTCCAGTACGGCCACACAGATCACGTTAGGCGTATTCAAATGCAGAGAATCAATCAGGTGGAGCATGTAGTTTAAAGAGTTCAAGAAGTTCGAGGAGGTTAAGGAGTTCAAGGAGAATTTGCTGCATCGGGATTTCGAATCGTCTCGAACCTCTAACTTCTTTTCGCGACCTCGATCCCCGGGAATGAACGGCATCGCCGGAGATTTTTCTTTCGTTGAACTCCTTGAACTCCTTGATACACACTCTCGCATGGATCTGCGTGGAAAAACAGTGCTGGTCACCGGGGCGGGGAGCGGCATCGGCTTGGCAATCAGCAAGGCCTTCTTGGGCAGCGGTGCGCGAGTTCTGCTGCACGATATCAATCCTGCTGCTGCTGATCTCGCCGGCGAGCTAGGCGCGGAATTTTTGGCGGCCGATCTGGGGACTCCAGCGGCGGTTCGTGATCTGGCGGCCGCTGCTCTCCAGAAAGGCGAGGGACGAGTTGATGTACTCGTCAATAATGCCGGGTTTCAGCATGTCGCCAAAGTCGAAGAATTTCCGGAGGAGATTTGGACCACCATGATCCAGGTGATGTTGGTCGCTCCATTTCAGCTGACCCGGGCGCTCCTTCCCGGAATGAAACAGCAGGGCTGGGGACGGATTGTTAACGTGGCCAGTATTCATGCGGTCATAGCTAGCCCGTTCAAATCCGCTTACATCAGTGCAAAGCATGGACTTCTTGGTCTGACCCGATGCGTCGCTTTGGAAGCCGCGCCTTTTGGCGTAACCGTTAACGCCATCTGCCCGGCTTATGTTCGGACCCCGTTAGTTGAGAGACAGATCGCCGACCAGGCTAAAGCGCACGGATTGACCTCGGACGAGGTGGTGGAGAAAATCATGCTCGAGCCGGCTGCCATTAAACGGCTGATCGAGCCCCGCGAAGTTGCTGACTACGTGCTTTATCTCTGTACCGATGCTGCCGGTATCATCACTGGCAGCGCCCAGATGCTGGATCTTGGGTGGACGGCGCGATAGGAAGAGCATCAACTCTGGATAAGTCACCTCGCTCGGACCTTTTGTTACGGAATTTTTACATTCGAAAAGGCGCTTTTTAATGTTGGCAACGGGCTTTTTTAAGATCTAACGGGTAATGCACTTACGAGAGAGCCTTTGTGCTGAGCAACCAAGGCAGCCTAAAAACAATAGTGGAAACCATTTTTCTAACCGCGTCGCCACGTCTTTCACCGCCACGCCCCGCCGGAAGGGCACGCCGCTCTTTGAGTACAATGCTTTCCTGGGCGTTACCGGTTGTGGTTCACCTCGGATTTTGCGTTTCGGCCTTCGCCCAACAGATCTCTGTGTCGCCGGCAAGCGCGTTAGCAGAGAATAACCTCATCGCCGGGTCTGACCAAGCCATGGACTTTGCTGGGAAACAATTGGTCCAGCCGCAACCGGAGGCGAGCCCGAATCCAAGTCCGACCCAGAACTGGGCTATCCATGGAGACATCATTGCCATCTTCCAAGGACAGCCAGGTTTTCACGATCCTTATAATGGACCGAACAGCCTCCAGTCCCAAGATGACTTTCGCCAAACCACCACTGCCGACCTTTTCTTTGGCGTCAGACTTTGGCCGGGGGCTGAGTTCTACTTGAACCCAGAGTATTATCAGGGATTTGGGCTGGGAAACACCCATGGGATTGCTCAATTCCCGAATTCTGAGGCGTACAAAGTTGGTCAAAAAGTAGGTGACGTCTTTATTCCGAATCTTTTCATCCGCCAAGTCTTTGGCTTTGGTGGTGAACAGGAACATTTAGACGAGGGCCCGTTGCAGCTTGCCGGAAACGTAGATATTTCGCGGCTGACCATCACGGCGGGGAAAATGGCCGTAGGGAACCAATTTGATAACAACGCCTACTCCCATGACCCGGGCGCCCAGTTTCTGAATTGGGCCCTGGTGGATGCCGGCGGTTTCGATTACGCAGCGGATTCGCTCGGGTATGAGTACGGGCTCACCGCTGAACTGAACCAGAAAGCGTGGGCCGCCAGAGCGGGGTATTTTACCGTTCCACGCTACAATAACGGTTTGGCGACCGATGGTCACTATTTGAAGGCATTCGAGTTGATAGGTGAGCTGGAGGGCCGGTATCAGTTGTTCGGCCATCCGGGAAAGGTGCGGTTAACCGGATGGTTGTTACACCAGCATCTTGGCGATTTCTCCTCGTTGCTGCGGGACCAAAGTGTGCTGATCAATGGCCTGCGCGAACCTTATCGGACCAGTTACGGCGGAATCCTCAACTTCGAACAAGAAGTCGCCAAGGATGTTGGTCTGTTTGCCCGGCTTAGCTATCGGGATCCCAGGCGGGAAGCCTACATGTTCAGCGATATTGACAAAGCTTTCTCAATTGGCGTGTCCGTGAACGGAGAAGCCTGGAAGCGTTCGGACGACGTGTTCGGTTTCGCTTACGGGGTTGCCAATATCGGTGTGGCCCACCGGGATTATTTTGCCGAAGGCGGACTGGGTATCCTGGTCGGCGACGGCAAATTGCCTCATTTCGGCTACGAAAACTTTATCGAGGCCTACTATAACGTTGCGGTCTGGAAATGGGTGAACTTCACGGTCGATTACCAGCTATTCGTTAATCCCGGGTATAACGAAGACAGAGGCCCGATTAACGTCTTTTCCGGCCGAGTCACGCTGCGTTTTTAGAAATCGCAGGCTTCGAAAGTCACTTCCGTCCCGGTTGGTCGCTCAGGAGTGGCGCATCCGAGCCGCCTGACGGGACGGGCTCCCGACACCTGTTTCCCAGGCACCTTGTGCCTGGTTACCATCATTTTGTCCCTTCGGGACAGAGACCGCTGCCTCACGCAGCGGTTTTCAACCGTCTTCTCCGAAAGAGAGACGCTTCCATCCCGAGCAAGACGCGGACAGTTTCTTGGCGTCGACGGCATTCCCGGCTTTCGGTTCATGCGATCCCTTTCTGGAAAATCATTTGCCTTAACCGGGCTAAATCCGGTATCGGTAGCCGGTACCGCCACCAGATGAACGATTTACTGCGCCAGCTGAGGGTCCCTTTTGTTCTTTTGAGCTTTTTGATGCTGAGTTTAGGATCGGCGCAAGCCGACTTTCTGTGGTTCAAGTCGCCGCAGAAAGCTCAAGTGACTTCGCCCGACCAATTGATCGGAAGACAAGCTCCGGCTGTCATCAATCGAGAGGTATACGACAAAATGGACACGAGCAATATGTCGATTGTCGTATCCCTATCTCGCCAGCGAGTGTATGCCACGGTGGGGGACGAAGTCGCCATCGACAGCCCGATATCGTCCGGCAAGGCGGCGCGGAGGACTCCGTCCGGTAGCTTTACCGTGCTGGAAAAGGACCCGAACCACCACTCCAGCGTTTATGGTAATTTTGTTGATTCCCATGGGCGCATTGTTCGCGGCGGCGTCAGCGCCTTAATTGATGCCGCCCCCAGCGGCACCCATTTCGAAGGTGCCCCAATGACCTACTTTATGCGGTTGACTTGGGAGGGCGTCGGCATGCACGTCGGTATTTTGCCCGGCTACCCGGCGTCCCATGGTTGTATCCGGCTTCCCCACGACGTCGCCCAGGCCCTGTACATGAAAGTGAAAGTCGGAACACCCGTAAAGGTTGTGGATTAGGGTGATCGTGTAGTAATACTTCGCCTACCCGGACAACCGGCTTGGGGTTGAAGGTTAAAGTTCAAGGTTCGCAGTTGTATCCTCAAAACAGAGGCACAGCTTTTCCGGCATTGCTCTTGATCGACTGTAGAACTTAATGCAGTTGGCCGCAGGCCATGCCTGCCCGCAGCCGAAAAATCCCGCCAATCTTACCTCGAACGTTCAATTTCAAACCTCGAACCTTCAATTGCTGAATTGTTAGCTTGTTTTGTGCGTGCGTCGGCCAAATGCTTGACAGATTGAGCCGCCCACTTGATAGGGTTTGATTAATGTCATCTCCCCTGAAGCTCAATTTTTCTAAGTTTCCAGAAGCGGGCTTGATTATTGTGATCGTGGTTTTGGGGATCCTGTTATCAATCTTCGGTGGCGAAGTGCAGCGCCCGAAAATGGTCATGGGAAGCGATGGCCAATGGACCAGAGCCATGGAGAAAGATGCATCTGGTCAGGAAATTCCGGCCTTCGTAAAAGTTAACAACTTCTTTAACGCAGAGACGTTAACCCAGATTGCGAAGGACACCAGTTTCTTCGCCATTATGGCGGTCGGCGTGACCTGCGTAATCATTACCGCCGGAATCGATCTGTCTGTCGGATCTGTTTACGCTTTGGCGGCCGTCGCCGGAGCCATGTACATGAATCAGTTCGGTTCCGATGGTAGCCCCGGGGCGGCAGTGGGCGGGGTTATAGTAACGCTGGTTGTGGCCTTGATCTGCGGTGCTCTGAATGGGGTCATGATTGTCGCGTTCAATCTGCACCCGTTCATTATTACCCTCGGTACTATGGCGATCTATCGTGGAATCGCGTTTGTTCTCACCAACGGCCAGTCTATCGGAGGTTTTCCGGAGGGTTTTCGCGACTTCGTGCGGCAGGGGGTGATAGGCGACCTGAGCTTAGTGCCGCTGATCGTCATGGTCCTGGTCTGCATCCTCGGGACCATATTCCTGTCCAGGATGGCAGTTGGCCGTAAGGTTTACGCGATCGGCGGGAACGAAGTGGCCAGCCGTTACAGTGGTATTCGGGTCGGTATGGTGAAGCTACTTGTCTATATCATTGGCGGAGCCACCGCCGGTATCGCGGCTGTGCTCGCCCTTGGGTATTACGGAGCTGCTTCTTCGGGTGACGGCCAAGGTTACGAGTTAACCGTAATCGCCGGAGCTGTCGTGGGAGGGGCCTCACTTTTTGGAGGCAAAGGGAGTGCACTCGGTGCCGTTTTGGGAGCCATTATTCTACAGATGATCGCCACTGGTATAGTGATTATCGGGATTCCCCAGAGCTATAGCCAGATCGTGACCGGCGTGGTTGTCATCACCGCAGTGCTGCTCGATCAGTTCAACCGCTGGGTTAGTGATCGTCGCCTCCTGGCTGAAACGGCACACATTAAAAAGGAGGTTGTGCAGGCCAGCGACGCCGCTGCTCCAGTTAAATGAAGTCAGAGAAATACTCGAAGTTGACGGCTTTCACCTGGCCAAACGGCATATTGTTAGGAGCAACTTTAAATCACTCCAATACTCCAACACTTCATCACTCTCGGGCCTTCGAGTACAAGGATAGAGGCACGACTGCGCTCGCCGAAGTCCCACCCAATGCAGCTTCTGCGATTATGAGCTCCACTTCTGCCGGCTAACGAAGCCAGAACGCCGAGTTCGACGCATTTTCCCGTGATTCGATTTTTAACCCCACCCCCAAAAACATGATAAAAAAAGTAACACTAACAGTTACAAGCCTGATCGGCTTGTTAGCAGCAACTGGTTTTGCTGCCGATAAAACCTACATCTTCGGTATTGTCGCGAAGTCGAACAATAATCCAGTCTTCCAAGCCGCGAAGACTGGTGCTGAAGACCAAGCTAAGAAAATAAGTCAAGAAAGTGGCGCTACGGTCAAGGTAGACTGGCGTACGCCAAACGAAGAAGACCCACAGAAGCAGGTTCAAGCAATTGAGCAATTGGTTAACGAGGGCGCTTCCGGCATTGCGGTTAGTTGCTCGGACGCCAACAAGTTAACCGACGCGATTAACAGCGCGGTGAGCAAAGGCGTGCCGGTGGTTTGTTTCGACTCCGACGCACCAAAGAGCAAGCGCTTTGCCGTTTTCGGAACGGACGACATCGACTGCGGTCATAAGGTGATGGAAGAGCTCGCCAAACAGATGGGCGGCAAAGGAGTGGTAGCTATCCTGGCCGGCAACCAGAATGCCCCGAACTTGCAAAAGCGGGTCAAGGGCGTCAAGGAGCAAGCCAAGAACTATCCTGACATCAAGATCCTTGATACCTTCTATCATAAGGAAACACCTCAAGATGCGGCTGCCGAAGTCGAGACGGTAATGCAAGCGCATCCGGAAATCACTGGTTGGGCAATGATTGGCGGTTGGCCGCTCTTCACGGACAACGCTTTGAAGTTTGCCCCTGGCACGGTGAAAGTCGTGGCAGTGGATGCGTTGCCGGCTCAGCTCGGCTATCTGCGATCTGGTCATGTCCAGGTGTTGCTGGCCCAGCAAGTCTACGAATGGGGCACAATGTCAGTGCAAATGCTCTATGACAAAGTAGCTAATCACAAAACCCCGCCTACCGCCTTCGTCAAAGGCGAGCTAATCCCTGTTACTAAGGATAACGTCGACGAGTACGCCAAAAATTGGGATAAGTGGCTTCCCAAGCGATAGGCGTCCCCATTTGATCCTTTGTTAATTACTGTTCCCGGAGCCGTGCTCGGCTCCGGGAACTTCTTTGGTGAACAGTAATCAGTAAGCAGTAATCACTAAGCCGTAAAATCGGCAGCCAAATGTTTCCTATTGGCAGCGCTATACACCGGATACTAATTACTGATTACTGCTCACTGCTCACTGATTACTGTTTACTTTACCGAAAAACGTGGCCTTCCTAACTGTCGAGAATATCACGAAATTCTTCCCCGGCGTCAGGGCTTTGGACGATGTTTCCGTCGAATTTGAGAAGGGGAGTGTGCATGCCCTGATGGGTGAAAATGGCGCGGGCAAAAGCACACTGGGAAAAATCATTGCCGGGATTTACACAGCGGATCACGGAACGATTCGTATCGAGGGCCAGGAAGTCAGGCCGACTGATCCCCTGAGTGCCCAAAAACTAGGCGTAGCCATCGTCCACCAGGAGCTGGCTTTCTGTCCCAACTTGAGCATCGCGGAAAATCTGCAATTGGGAACGATGCCTAGACGCCATGGCTTTGTTGAACGAGGCCGGCTCCGAGAACGCGCTCA
This sequence comes from Verrucomicrobiota bacterium, assembly GCA_019242435.1. Lineage (GTDB taxonomy): Bacteria > Verrucomicrobiota > Verrucomicrobiia > Chthoniobacterales > JAFAMB01 > JAFAVN01. The sequence continues at coordinate 7,062 of JAFAVN010000054.1, forward strand.
AGCTCTGTTGCGGGAGATTGGTGTCGACATGGACGTTAATACACCGGTGGCGCAATTAACTACCGGTCAGGAACAAATGGTTCAGATCGCGGCCGCGGTCGGCATTAACGCCCGGATTATCATTTTCGATGAACCAACCAGCTCGCTCTCTGTCCATGAAAGTGACCAATTGTTCAATCTCATCGGCCGCCTGAAGGCCCGCGGAGTCGCTTTAATTTATGTATCCCACCGCATGGAGGAAATTTTCCAATTGGCTGACACCGTAACGGTTCTCCGGGATGGACGCCACGTCTCGACTGAACCCGTTGCGGAAACCAGCCGGGACAAGTTGATCCGCCAGATGGTCGGTCGCGAGGTATTGGTCCAGCGACCAAAACACCTCGACTTAACACCGGGCGACGAAGTGTTGCGCGTAGAGAATCTCTCGTCAGTAGGCCAATTCGAGAACGTTTCATTCTCGGTTCGCCGCAGCGAAATTGTGGGGATGGCCGGCTTGGTTGGGGCCGGTCGTACCGCCGTGGCTAAGGCAATTTTTGGACTCGATAAACGGGCTACCGGACACGTCTACATTAAGGGGCAACCAATGCCTCTAGGTAATGTCAACCGCTCGATGAGACGTCGGATCGGGTACCTGCCAGAAGATCGCAAGAAGGAAGGCTTGGTGCTGATGATGTCTATCTCGGATAATATTTCGTTACCGCACATCAACACGTTTAGTAAATTTGGTTTTGTCGATCACCGGCGTGAGCTTCAAGAGGTCGAAAAACTCACTAATCGGTTGCGGGTTAAAGCGCCCTCGATCGAGTCGATAACAGCCGGGCTAAGCGGCGGAAACCAGCAGAAGGTTGCGATCGCAAAATGGATGGCAAGAAGTTGCGACCTGCTCATCGTGGACGAACCAACTCGCGGAGTAGATGTTGGCGCCAAGGCCGAGATTTACCAATTGCTTGACGAAGTCGCTTGCCAGGGTTTGGCAATTCTCATGATTTCATCCGAGCTACCCGAGCTGCTGAGCCTCAGCCGCAGAATTATTGCGATGCGCGAAGGCTTTGTTACGGGAGAATTATCCTACGAGCAATTCTCCCAAGAAGCCGTGCTCAATCTGATGGCCTGATTTTCCTCGAGTTAGTCGTGGGTTTCAATCTTGATCGTGTGTCCGGTCTGGAGATCGCGGTAGACTACTTTGTCACGCTGCGTCTTGAGTAACTGGTATCGTGTGCCGATCGCACGGATCCCGTCCTCGCTGATAATAATCTCAGATGGCAGAGTCTTGGTCGTTGTGGTTCTAACCACTTGGCCAATGGGCTGCATCGTAAATTGGATCTCGCCGCCTTTACTCACTGTAGAAAAGCAAAGGCCGACGGCTGCTAATGCCATGAAGTGGCTTACTCTGTTCATAATTTTCGCGTGTTCGAAAGGGCTAGCGTGTCGGCGTATCAAACCTGGACGCACTCGTTCCCGAGTTCGCTTTCAAACCCCGGGCTGGATTTATGCGGTAGGAAAAGTCCCCAAAACTCACGGGAGTGACGTGACAGATCGGTGAGGCCCCGACGCGTCGATACGCCCGGCGCGCCGCCGCCGGGGGAGACAGAAAACGTTCACTATCCAGTCCCTCAAATTCCCAACAATCGCCTCCTGAGGAGATCGAGCGCCGCTTGGGTCACCATCTGCTTGAAACTCAAACGATCCATCGGAAAAAGAAGCTGTTCTACTTCGGTTGGGGTATCACTAGCCGCCAGGCCGACGAAAACCGTGCCCACCGGTTTTTGTGGGGTCCCTCCGTCCGGGCCCGCAATACCGGTTGTGGATAACGCGTAGTTTGCGCCTGCTCGGTCTCGAGCGCCTTCGGCCATGGCTCGCGCCACTTCTTTGCTGACCGCGCCCACTGTATTTAGGAGGTCCGCTGTCACGCCGAGAGTCCGAATCTTTGCCGCATTTGAATAGGTAACATTTCCTTCCAGGAACACGGCGGACGCTCCTGGGACATTTGTTAGCCGGTTTGCTAACAACCCGCCGGTGCAAGATTCGGCGGTGGCAATGGTTACTTGACCTTTGGTTAGGAGTTTGACCACCACTTCCTCCAGACCTCTATCCTCGTCGCTGACAATATAATGAGAAAGCCGCGACTGCATCAGCTCTGTCCCGCGCAACACGCTTTCCCCGGACCCGATCAAGCGAACATCAACCTCGCCCAGCCGCGCGCAATATCCCAATTCCAGGCCCTCGATAGCGGCTAAGTCTGCCCCCACCATTTCCTGAATGTACGACTCGCCTAAGCCAACCGTTCGGAACACTTTGGCAGTCAGGTCGTTCTTACCTGCCAGTTTCCGGATGATGGGGACGGCGTATTGATCGAACATGGGACGCAGCTCCCGAGGTGGACCTGGTAACAAGATGAGATGCGGCAGTGCTTCAGTTCCAGGAACATAGATTCCTGGTGCTGTTCCGTAGTCGTTAGGCAGAACCTCACAGCCTTCGGGAACGTGAGCTTGTCGAGAAATGGGCGGCGTCAGCTGTAGACCTCTGCGATCAAAGCGCGCTTTGATTCTTTGGAAAATCTCTTCGTGATACTCCAGACGCCGGCCTGTGAGCTCGGCCACAATCTCCCGGGTAACATCGTCCGTGGTAGGGCCAAGGCCACCTGTAACCAGCAGCAGAGGGCAACGGCCTGCCGCTTCGAGAATAGCATCACGAATCGAGTGACTATCCGGTACCGTGGTTTGCCGGGAAATTCGTACTCCCAGTGAGAAAAGTTGCTGGCCTAGAAAAGCTAGATGAGTGTTGATGACTGACCCGAAAAGAAGCTCGGTTCCCGTGTTGATCAGCTCGGCCGTAGCAAACGCGGTCATGATTCTTTTACCAGCGAGAGCCACCCGGCAATCATCTCGCGATAATCGTCCTTCTCTTCCTGTTCGAGAATGTAGAGTAGATTGGACAAAATGTGGATCAGGATCGTCTTCGGCGAGACTTCGGTCGACATTGCGACTATTGCTTCCCGTCGCTGATCCGGCAAAGCTCTCAAGCAATCTTCATCGGCCAAAATCCGGCCGCCTTCGAAAGGATCAAACAATCGGCCTTGGTAACGAACCACAAAATGCCCCGGTAAATCAACACCGGTCACGGCCAACCCGGCCCGCTTGCTGACCAGCAGATAAACCAATGCCAGCGATGTTGGGATTCCGCGCTTGGAATCAATCACACATGGAAGCAACGAATTGCGAATGTTGTAGTAATCATCCGAGTTTCCCCGGAAACCGAGTTGATCGCCAAAAAACTCCGGCAACAGCGAATCTCGGTCACTGTCCGTCTCCGATGTTCGCTCTTGGTACTTGATCTCTGCCGCCCATTGATCCAAGAGCTTCATGTAATAGTTAAGATTCAGTCCGGGCAAAAACACTCGGCTGAGCAGCCAGCACGTCTGTTCGAGGTCCTCTATGGTAGTAACTGACTGACAGATTTTTGCGAACTGATCTCGGGCGTCGCTGACCTCGATCTTGGTGATTAGTTCGCGCACCGTGCCCGCCAGCTTTGCATTAGCGCCGCTCATCAGATCCAGGAGATCCGGCACATTGCTCGTTCCGCCCGCCAACAGTTGTCGTTTCGTGAGCTCGACAGTAGCCGGATCGTCATCCAGCAAGAGTCGAACAATGGCCTCACGTTGATGAAACATAGTTGACTGTCACGAATTGGAATTCCGCGGCGGTTCGATTGCCGGTAGCGTCAAGCGCGGCGCATCGCTCCACAAACTTTCCAAAGCATAAAAGGAGCGCTTATCAGCGTGGAAAATGTGTACCAGAACGTCTGAATAATCGATTACCATCCATTGGCTGTTAGGCGAGCCTTCCGATGCCAATGGAGAAAGGCCATGCTGCTTATGCAACCCTTCACGAATCCCTGAGCTTACCGCTTTCAAATGCGGTTCGGACGTGGCCGAGCAGATAACGAAGTAGTCCGTAAAGCTCGATATGCCACGGAGGTCGAGGACGACAATGTCCTCGGCTTTTTTGTCTCCAGCCAGCTCCGCGCACTGGCGTGCTAACTCCTCAGGGCCGATACGCGCTCTCCATGGTAAAGTTGATGTCGCCTAATGTAATCTACTACCGCCTCCGGAACCAGATAAGTGATCGATTCTTCGTTGGCAACCCTGTTTCTTATTTCAGTCGACGAGATTTCGACCCGCCTTTGTACGACCGGGTAATCGTCCGATTGGAATCCTTCCGAACGGCTAAGAACAATGAAACTTACCAATTTGTTTAACTCTTCGAAGCGGTGCCATTCTGTGAGGCGATAAGCATGATCTTCGCCGACCAGGAAGAAGTACTGTGCCCTCGGGTGCCGGGCACGAAGCGCTCTAACCGTATCAATCGAATAAGACACGCCGCCTCGCTCAATCTCGAGGGGGTCCACCGAGAACCGTCTTTCTCCTTTGACCGCCAGACGAAGCATGGCGAGCCGCTGGGAAGCAGGAGCCGGGTGGTTCTGGGTTTTAAACGGAGATTCAGCCGCCGGTACGAACACGAGCCGATCTAATTGAAAATCTTCTAACGCCTGTCGTGCCAGGATCAGGTGGCCATGATGCACCGGGTCAAATGTCCCTCCATAAATCCCGATCTTCATATTCTGAGCCCCTACAGGGCCATGACAAATGACATATGACAAATGGCAAATTTGTCTAAGCATTCTGCCGCCTTAAACCTGGGCGGCCAAACGATAGCTAATAAGGTATCCCCACTCATTCGCGTTGCCATTTAATTTGTCATTTGTCATCGCCCCGCAGGGGCGCTTATCATCCACGCCAGCTTATGGAACGAACTGAGTTGGGTCAATTGTTGCTGGTCGGAGTCCCCGGTGCTGAATTAGACTTGGAGACGGCCACGCTGTTTCGGCGGATCCAGCCCGGCGGGTTCATTTTGTTTGGCCGTAACATCAAGTCTCCAAAGCAGCTTCGGCAATTCATCGATGATCTGAGAGACCTCAGTTCCCGAGAGCCAATCGTGGGAATTGATCAGGAAGGCGGCCGCGTTTCCCGCCTCAAAATGATCGGAAATGAACCACCTAATGCTCAACAGCTTCGGCTTAAAGGAGACGAATCTCTCATTCGGCAACATGGCCGGTTGACGGGCGAGCTACTCCGGATTTTCGGATTCAATCTTGATCTTTGCCCTGTGCTCGACATCTCCTTTGATGATGAAGCCGATAACTCGCTCCGTGGACGCTGTTGGGGCACCGGCGTCTCGCAGGTGGTCCAGTTCGCCGGCGCCTTCAACCGGGAACTCGTGTCCGCCGGCGTATTGACCTGTGGGAAACACTTTCCTGGCTACGCTGGAGCCGGGCTTGATCCGCACCACGACCTGCCGGTCATCAGCCGAACCAAAGCCGATCTGGAGAGCTGCGAACTCGCCATCTTTAGGCAGTTCGTCGATGAAGTCAGCGCCATGATGGTCGGGCATGCCTGGTACCCCGCGTTTGATCAAGAGAAAGTTCCCGCTTCCCTTTCGGCAAACGTGATTCAAGGCCTGTTGAAGTCGGAATTGAAATATGATGGGCTGGTGATGACAGATGATCTCGACATGGGAGCCGCGATCAACAGTGCCGGTTTCGACGAGACTATCCCGAAGGCAATAACGGCCGGAAGTGACATGGTAATGATCTGTCATCGGGTTAACCTTGCCGAACAGGCTTATTATCTTCTTACCAGGCTCGAGCCTGAAATAACTGATCGCGCTCTGGCGTCAGTCACCAAATTAAAAAGTCGGTTGGCGCCCCCCACTCAATTTTCTGAAGCCCGTTTCCAGGAGTTGGACCGCCAGGTCTGGAACCTGCGAGTAGCTACTTTGGGCGAGGAAAGAGCCGCTCAACGCAGCCCCGATGATGGTAAGCGCTCCCCCGTAGAAATGTATTGAAGACTTCGATGCATCCTCGAGGCCGCGCTAAAGCGCAGCGGCGGCGGGACTCGGCGCACTAACAACCCGGCAGTCTAAACGGTTTCTCGCGCCGGATTCGAGCCCCGACGTGCGGCCTAACCGCTGAGGCAAACACAGCAGGGGTGAAGGCTCGAATCCGGCGCGCACCATCCGGGAAAATGCATCAGCACTGGGCGCGCCGAGATTCTCGTCCCGCCATGATCGGCTCCGTTCCCATTGAGCGTATTAAAAAGGTGGTTAGAAACCAATGCGCCTTCTCCCGAATGTCTTTCCACTGCGCTCTGCCTGCGTTCCTGGTGTTCCCGCGTTGACGCGTCGTTCTTCCCGGCTCTATGGTAGTAACAGAATGCTGGCTGAAATCGAACAGCTCTTACTCGTTCAAGATCACGACATTAAAATCAAAGCACTGCAACAAGAGCTGCACACTCTTCCCTTGGAAAAGAAGCGAGTGGAGCAATTCATCCAGGAACGCACCGCCTCCTTAGAGCAGGCCCGGCAGCGCTCTAAAGAGATCGAAGTGATGCGTAAAAAGCTGGAACTGGATGCCGGAACTCGACGCGACCAGATCGGCAGATATAAAACGCAACAATTTCAGACCCGTAAGAACGAGGAATTCCAAGCTTTAAGCCAGGAAATCGCGCGACTGGAAAACGACATCAGCCGGATCGAGGACCAAGAAATTGACCTGATGGAACAAGCCGAAGCGGCAAGTCGTGAGATCCAGAGTGCGGAAGCAAAGTTCAAAGCCGAGCAAGCACAGACCCAACAACA
>JAFAVN010000167.1 GCA_019242435.1 Verrucomicrobiota bacterium
GTCCGTGATAGAAACGATTGTGTTATTGAAAGTCGCCAGGATGTGAGCGATCCCTGAATTGATATTCTTGCTTCCCTTCGCCTTAATGATCTTGGGGCGCTCTGCATCCCCGGGTTCCAGCGACAGCGATGCCTTTGCTGGCTCTGCCGGGGCAGCACCTTCTTTCTTTGAAGTCTTCGGTTTTGCCGCCTTTGGTGCTTTGGGTTCTGCCGGGGTCGGCTGGTTTGCTGGTGCAGCCGAGGTCGCTTGGTTCGCTGGTGCAGCCGGCGTGGGTGTGGTTGGTTCGTCAGCCATTTTACTATCCGATTTTAAACTTTACCCGCTTTAGCATCCTTGTTGCGCTGAACACCGACGGTCTTGCGCGGGCCTTTTCGGGTACGGGCATTTGTTGATGTCCGTTGCCCCCGGACCGGCAACCCACGCACGTGCCGGATACCACGGTAACAGCGGATCGCTTGCAACCGCTTCAAATTCGCTTGGATCTCCCGGCGAAGATCGCCCTCGATCAAAAGACCGCTGGCGTTAATCGCATGCACGATCTCGCCGAGCTGCTCAGGACTGAGATTTTTCGCCCGGGTATTCGGGTCGATGTTAGCTTGTTCGAGGATCTTTCGCGCTGTCCTTGGGCCTAGCCCATAAATGTACGGCAGCGACGCTTCGATGCGCTTGTCGCCAGGAATTTCGACTCCAAGTAAACGTGGCATAAATTTATTCTCCCAAACCGGGCACTTATCCTTGACGCTGCTTGTGACGCGGGTTCTTACAGACCACACGGACGACGTTCTTCCGCTTAATCACACGGCAGCTTTCACACAGACGTTTTACTGACGGTCTTACTTTCATCGGATCTCTTCGGGTTCGCCCACCAAAACAAATAAAAGGACAAAAAAACGCCACCGAAATTAACCCTTTCGGGAGCGTTGCTTCGTCCGCTTTCGTCCAACCACCTTACCTTTGCCGGAAGGTTATTCGGCCTCTCGTCAGGTCGTAGGGAGACACCTCTACCATAACTTTGTCTCCTGGCAAGATCCTAATGAAATGTAACCGCATTTTTCCGGAAATATGCGCCAGCAGGCGGTGCCCGTTGGGCAGCTCCACTCGAAACATGGTATTGGGCAATAACTCGACTACTTTGCCTTCAACTGCGATGACGTCTTTTCGCGCCATGTCAGGATTTCGGGTTCGCCTTTTGTGACTAATATCGTGTGCTCAAAATGGGCCGAGGGGGTGTGATCAGCGGTGACCACGGTCCAATTATCCTGCAGCAACATCACTCCGGGTTTCCCCCTGTTTACCATGGGCTCAATGGCCAGGGTCATGCCGGCCCTTAGCCTTGCCGTCGTTGCCGAAGTTCGGTAATTGGGGATTTGCGGCTCCTCGTGTAGATGCCGGCCCACACCGTGGCCCACGAATTCCCGGACGACGCTGAACCCGTTCTGCTCGACTGCGTCCTGAATAGCGGCACAAACGGCACTGAGCCGACGACCTTCCCGCGCCTTTTCAATGCCCGTATATAAAGCGTTTTCCGTTACTTCCAGGAGCCGCCGTACCTCTTCAGTCACTTCGCCGACTGGCACGGTAGCAGCAGTGTCACCGACAAAGCCGTCCAAAATCACGCCTATGTCGAGCTTAACAATATCACCGTACTGGATTCGCCGGGGGCTGCCGATGCCATGGACCACCTCGTCATTGAGAGAAATGCAGATATTTCCCGGGAACTTTTTGTACCCGAGAAATGCACTCTGGCATCCGGCATCAGCCATGAGCTTGGCGGCGGCAAGATCGACCTCTTTCGTGGTCAAGCCTGGACACAGCATGGCCGATACCTCATCCAAGATCTGGCTCGCTAAGCGGCATGCCGCTCGCATGTGCTCTACTTCCTGTCGTGTTTTAATCGGGATCATTCCGCTTGCGTTCCTTACCCGAAGCAGGTGGACCCAACAAGACCAGTCTCTTTTTCACCCCGGGTTCACCGCTGGTTAACGAAGATCGAGATCGCGACTCCCGCGACTGCCAGAATCGCGGCTCCGACGCACATCCAAAGTAAGGCGCCCTCTTTCACAACGGTGCCCCGGCTTGTGGGAGTTCGCTCGAATCGTCCGCGAATCCTACCCTTGCGGAGGAAGCCGTCGTAGTGTCGTTGCAACAAATGCGTCTCGATCTGCCGCATGGTGTCGAGAATGACCCCTACAATGATCAGCAAGCTGGTGCCGCCGAAGAATCGGGCGGTGAGACGAGGGACGCCGGCCTGGGTGATCAGTAACTCGGGAATCACCGCGATCAAGGTTAAGAATACCGCACCCGCGAAGGTGAGGCGGGATAACGTAAACTCGAGAAAGTCAGCCGTAGGCTTCCCTGGACGGTAGCCGGGGATGTATCCGTTGTACTTCTTAAGATCGTCGGCGATCTGTGTCGGCTGGAACTGGATAGCCACCCAGAAAAAGCTGAAGAAGAAAATCAGCACCCCTGTCATCATGTAATGCCAGAAACCAAAACCTAAGGCATTAGCCAGGTTTACAGCCCACTCCTGGTTACGAAAGCCCATGCTCAAAATGGTCGACGGAAATAGCAGTATGGCCTGGGCAAAAATGATGGGCATAACGCCCACCGCGTTGACCTTTAATGGCAGATACTGGGTTTGGCCGCCGTAAACCTTACGACCAACCACCCGTTTTGCGTATTGGATGCTGATCCGGCGCTGGCCTTGAGTGAGAGCGATTACGCCGGCAATTACAAAAATCAAAAAGACAATCATCAATACCAGGACTAGCGGATTGACCTGATTTTGGGACGCGCTCGAAGGAACAAAGGTGTTCCATACCTGTACAAGAGCGCCGGGCAATGTTGCCACGATCCCAACGGTGATGATCATCGAAGTACCGTTACCTACCCCGCGATCAGTGATTTGGTCACCGATCCACATCAAAAACATCGTACCCGCACTTAGAGTAATGACAGCGACCACCTGAAATCCAATCCCAGGATTCGGAACCAGGGGACCCAGCTTGGCGATCGAAGCCCCAATCCCCTGGAGGAACGGATTCGATGTTGGATTCTGCATCGATAATGCCAGCAGGAACCCTTGAAAAATGCAGAGCCCCAAGGTGACGTACCGGGTGTACTGCATGATTTTTTGCCGGCCGCCAGTCTCTTCCCTCGCCATTTTGTTCAGGCGCGGTATCACGGCTGTCAGCAATTGCATCATGATTGACGCGCTGATGTACGGCATGATCCCGAGCGAAAAGATGGCGCAGTGTTCGAGCGCGCCACCCGCGAAGATGTTGGCCAAGGCCGCGATCCCGCCCGCCGTGGAATTACTGGTCTGGCTCCTGAACCAATCATTCAAGACGTGAGCGTTCACTCCCGGTATTGTGATCGCTGCACCAGCCCGGACGATAATCAGCATCATCAGCGTAAACAGAATGCGCTGACGAAGCTCGGGAATTTTAAATATATTGGTGAATGCCGAGATCATCTGAAAGCTCGGTTAACCGCGAACAACGGCTGTCCCCCCAGCTTGTTCGATCTTTTGACGAGCGGATTCGCTGAATTTGTCGGCATGGACAGTTAATTTTTTGGTCAACTGGCCGCGACCCAGGATTTTCACGCCATCGTGAGTTCCCTTCAGAAGGCCTTTTTCTCGGAGCGATTTCTCGGTGACATCGGCGTCAGCATCAAAACGTTCCAGATCCCCTAAATTGATCAGCGCATAGCTCTTCTTAAAAGCGCCGTTGCCAAATCCCCGTTTTGGCAAACGCCGGATCAAAGGCATTTGGCCGCCTTCAAACCCCAAACGAATGCTGCCTCCGGACCGCGCCTTTTGACCTTTATGCCCCTTGCCGCTCGTCTTGCCGTGTCCAGAGCTTTCGCCACAGCCCAATCGCTTAACCCGGTGCTTTGCTCCCGGACGAGGCTTCAAATCATGTAAGCGCATAATAAAAATTGGATAGAATTCGTGTGTTTCGGTAATGCCAGCGACAGAACTCAGCTATCCCCGACACTTCCAGCTAGATGACCGATGACAAATAACAGACGAAAAATCCCAGCCACGCCGGGTTTGTCATTTGCCATTTGTCATTTGTCATTCCTCCTCTATCTCCCTCGGAGCCGGAAGATATCCTCTTTTTGGCGTAGAGTTCGGAGAGCTTCCATTGTCGCTTTGACCACATTCGCGTGGTTGCTGGAGCCCAATGACTTTGCCAAAACATCCTTTATTCCGGCTGCCTCAACTACAGCCCGCACACCGCCGCCAGCAATCACGCCGGTTCCAGGTGAAGCCGGGCGAAGCAGGACGCGACCGCCACCAAATTCGCCGATCACTTCGTGCGGAATCGTGTTTTCATGGATGGCGACCGGAACCATGGATTTCCGGGCGGCATCTGAAGCCTTGCGAATAGCCTCGGAAACTTCGTTCGCTTTTCCGAAGCCATATCCAACACGACCTTTGTGGTCACCCGCCACAATTAATGCACTGAAACTAAAGCGCCGGCCACCTTTCACTACCTTGGCGCACCGGTTAATAAAAACCACTTTTTCAGTGGTATCACTTTTTTGCGTTCGTTCTTGTCCGTCGTTGCGGCGGTTTCTTGCCTCGTATGCCATAGAAAAAAATCAAAACTCTAAGCCGGCAGAACGGGCCGCGTCAGCCAACGCTTTGACCTTTCCGTGATAGGTAAACCCACCACGGTCAAACACGACCCGTTTGATGTTCTGCTCGAGCGTTCTTTGAGCTAGCAATGATCCCACCTTCTCGGCGGTGGTTACATTCGCGTAGCTGCGCTGGGTGCCGCGAAGGTCTTTCTCTACGGTGGACGCGGCGGCGAGCGTCTTGCCTATCGTATCGTCAATTACCTGGGCGTAAATGTGTTGCCCCGAGAAATGCACACACAAACGGGGACGTTCCCCGGTGCCACGGACCCGTTTCCGGATCCGCTCGTGCCTTAATCTTTTATGGTTGATAGAAGCCATTCTTCGTTCGCCCTCCTATTGGACAGTCTTGCCTTCCTTGCGCAGGACCTGTTCATCCGAGTAGCGAATCCCCTTACCCTTATAAGGTTCAGGAGGATAATACGCCCGGATGTCCGCGGCGACCTGACCGACCTTTTGCCGATCGATTCCTTCGACCAAAATCTTTGTGTTTTCCTGTACGGTCACTTTAATACCGTCCGGAATCTGGAATACCACGGGGTGAGAAAAACCCAAACTCAAATTCAGCTTGCTACCCTGAACTTGGGCACGGAAACCGACGCCTTGAATCTCGAGGGACTTCTGAAAACCCTGGCTGACTCCGGTCACCATGTTGTTGATGAGGCTGCGGGACAGACCATGCAATGCCTTGACTGACCGAGACTCATCCTCGCGTGCAAGGGAGACCTCATTTTCTTCGACGCGAAGCTTAATCTGGCGCGGTAAAGTCCATTCGAGCTTACCTTTCGGTCCTTCGACCGTTACGGCTCCTCCCTCCGTGCAACCAACCTTTACCTTCTCGGGTAACCGCACGCTTTTGTTTCCAATTCGAGACATTCTTTAGACCTCTCTACCAGACAACAGCCAATAATTCGCCGCCGACGTTTTCGCGCTTGGCTTGGCGCCCGGTCAAAATTCCTCTGGAGGACGACAGAATAGAAATTCCCATCCCGCCCAGGACCCGCGGAACCTCGGCAGCGCCAACATACTTGCGTAGCCCGGGCTTACTTATTCGTTTCACGCCGGTCAGTGCCGGCGTGCGGTTAACAAATTTCATCGTCACCTTGATCACGCCCGGATGCGCATTGTGATCCACTTCGTACTCAGCAATGTACCCTTCGTCTTTCAGGATCCGGGCGATTTCCTCTTTGATCTTCGAGTATGGCGCGGCCACATCCGCGCGGTGAGAGCGCGACGCATTCCGAAGCCTCGATAGGAAGTCGGCGATAGGATCAGTCAATGTACTCATACTCTAGATTGCAGGCTCCTTCGCCTGTGCTTTACGATCACTGAACGGTACTCCGAGTTCGGCTAACAAAGCTTTAGCCTCATCGTTCGTCTTAGCGGTCGTAACAATGGTGATATCGAAACCGATATTTCGCTTAATCTTATCCAGTTCGACCTCCGGGAAAATGGTCTGGTCATGCACCCCAATGGTATAGTTCCCCTGGCCGTCAAAGGACTTGGGAGAAATCCCTCGAAAATCTCGGATACGCGGAAGCGCCATCCGGATGAAGCGGTCCAGGAACTCGTACATCCGGTCACCGCGTAAGGTGACTTTTGCACCGATCGTCTGTCCCTTGCGCAGCTTGAAATTGGAGATGCTCTTCTTGGCCTTGGTCTCGACCGCCCGCTGGCCGGTGATCAAAGCGATCTCGGCTTTAGCCTCTTCCAAAGCCTGTTTGGCTTCGCTCGACTGTGCCGATACACACGAATTGATCACTACTTTTTCGACCCGCGGGACCTGAAACGGGTTCTTATACCCGAGCCGGCCTCGCAGCGCTGGAACCACGCGTTCTTTGTATTCTTTGTAAAGTTCAGATTCCATCGCCTACTTACGCCTCCTTTGCCTTCTTTGCCCGTTTAGGGCGACCCTCGACGATCTTGACATTGGAAATATGGATTGGTCCTTCCCGAGTGACGATCGCCCCGTTCGGGTTGTCCTGAGACTTGCGAACGCTCTTCTTGATCAGACGCACCCCTTCAATCAGGACTTGTTGTTTTTTCGATAGCACCTGCAGCACTTTCCCGGTCGCACCCCGGTGGTTGCCCGAGATTACTTGCACCTCATCACCTTTCTTAACGTGAAACCGCCGCTGGATCATAACACCTCCGGCGCCAACGAGATGATCTTCATGAAATTCTTTTCCCGCAACTCGCGGGCTACCGGTCCAAAGATGCGGGTCCCTCGCGGATTAAGGTCCTTATCAATGATCACAATCGCGTTGTTATCAAAACGCAGATAAGAGCCATCGTCCCGTTTCACGGGCTGCCTGGTGCGAACTACGACCGCCCGAACCACTTCGCCTTTCTTCACCGCACCGTTGGCGGACGCCTCCTTCACGTTACACGTGATCACGTCACCTACCGCTGCATAGAGCGTGGGTTTACCGATCACGCCGATCATGGTCGCCATTCGCGCCCCGGTGTTGTCGGCTACATCCAGCCTGGATCGAATCTGAATCATTGGCTTCTCCTAATGCTTTAAGATTTCAACGAGTTGCCAACGCTTCAGCCGGCTGAGAGGTCGAGTCTCTTCGATCCGCACCAAATCTCCGATAGCACAGGTGTTCTCGGCATCGTGCGCGTAGAGTTTTTTCGTGCGTTTGACGATCTTCCCAAACTTCGGATGCGGTACTCGGCGTACCACCGCTACAACGATGGTCTTATCCATTTTATTGGAGACCACCTGACCGACTCTCGTTTTCCGAAGGTGCCGCTTCGGAACATCAGACTGCTGCGCCTGCGGTGCAGGTGCCGTGGCAGTACCTTCATTTGTTACAGTCTCTTCACTCATGTCTGATTCTTTTACGGACGATGCCCGCCGGGCAGCTAACTGAGCGCCGCCTTCCGTGCTCGTTCGGCTAAAATAGTTTCAATTTGCGCAACCTCGCGGCGATTGCTGCGAAGCACGCTTGGTTTTTCCAGCGAGCCCGACTGTTGCTGGAGACGCAGATTGAAAATCTCCTTTCGCAATTCGTATCGGCGGCCGTATAGCTCCTCGTTACTCAGTTCTCTTAATTCTTTAACCTTCCGTTTCATGGCGCCAGCTCCCAATTTAAGTCGTCGCTGCCGCGCGTTGGCGGGCAACAAATCGGGTCCGGATCGGCAATTTAGTAGCCGCCAGGCGGAGAGATTCTCGTGCCACTGATTCCGGTACTCCGTCTAATTCGAAAAGGATATTGCCTGGCCGCACCACGGCTACCCAGAACTCCGGGTTGCCCTTTCCTTTACCCATTCGGGTTTCCGGCGGCCGCTTGGTGATGGATTTATCCGGGAAGATTTTGATCCATAGCTTCCCTTTGCGTTTCATGTTGCGCGTGAGTGCAACGCGAGCCGCCTCGATCTGAGTATTAGTAATCCAGGCTCGTTCGAGGGTTTGCAGCGCATATTCTCCAAAGGCGATGGAAACGTTCCGGGTCGCGTTACCTGAGCGATTACCTCGCTGGTACTTACGATATTTGACTCTCTTCGGTAGTAACGGCATGGAATTCCCCTTTCCTCGTTAGGCTGCGCCCGGCGCGGATCTTTCCGGTTTGTTCGACTTGCGTTGATCGGGCTGCTGCTCGGTAGCAGTTTCTGCCTTACAGATCCAACACTTAACTCCGATCTTTCCGTAGACTGTGTTCGCCTCGGCAAAGCCGTAATCAATTGGCGTCCGGAGGGTATGCAGCGGGATCTTGCCTTCGCGGTACCACTCTGCTCGCGAGATCTCCGCACCGCCTAGACGCCCTGCGCATCTGATCTTAATTCCGAGCGCACCGAAATCGCGAGTGGTTTGCACCGCCTTCTTCATGGCACGTCGAAAGGAAATTCGGCGTTCAATCTGCAAGGCAACATTTTCCGCCACTAATTGAGCGTCCAGCTCGGGCGTCTTGATCTCTTGAATGTCGATCTTGACCTGTTTACCACCGGACATCCGCGTGATCTCTTCGGTCATCCGTTCAATCTCAGCGCCTTTTCGTCCAATCACGATACCGGGTCGCGCCGTGAAAATCGTCACCCGGATACTGTTCCAGGCTCGTTCAATCAGGACTTTTGAAACTGCCGCCAGGGCCAGCTTTTGTTTCACATACCGGCGAATGCGTAAGTCGGCGTGCAAGAACTCCGGAAATTCTTTCGGAGAGGCATACCAGCGGGACCGCCAGTCCTTATTCAGAACCAGGCGAAACCCAATCGGATTAACTTTCTGTCCCATAAATTAGTCTTCCTTTTCAGCTGTCGGCTGGGCTGCAGGAGCCGGCTCGGTTCCGGAAGGTGCTGACTTCTTGGTTGCGGTCTTGACTGATCTGCGGCGAGCAGTTGTCTTAGCTGCCTGGACCTTTGATTGATCAGCCGCTTCAGCCGGTTCAGCAGCGCGCCCTTTCTTTCTCGCACCATCGCGGGCAGCCGGCGCCAACTCATCTGCTAAAACGATACGAATATGACTCGTTCGCTTCCGTAACGGACTGGCGCTACCTCGGGCTCTCGCCCGAAAGCGTTTCAAGGTCGGCCCTTCGCCGACTACCGCTTCTTTCACTAACAAGGTATCCACTTTCAGGTCCGCGTTGTTCTCCGCATTAGCGATGGCGCTTCGCAATGTTTTGCGCACCATCACGGCAGCCTTCTTTGGACTGAACGTGAGCAAGTCGAGGGCATCTGAGGCTGAGCGGCCCTGGATTTCGCGAGTCACTTCACGCGCTTTAAAAGCGGATATACGAGCGTAGCGGTAAGTCGACGTAACTTCCATTTTCAGTTCTCCCAACTACTTCGTCACCTTAGCCGTGTGAGCACCATGTTTCTTGAACTGGCGCGTCGGCGAGAATTCTCCCAGTTTATGTCCGACCATGTTTTCAGTTATGAACACGGAGTTAAAAATCTTCCCGTTGTGCACCAGAAAAGTATGGCCAACGAAGTCCGGTGTAATCATCGACCGGCGGGACCAGGTCTTAATTGGTTTCTTCGATCCGCCTCCACTCATCTTCTCAATTTTTTCGAGGAGTTTGGGCTCGACGAAGGGACCTTTCTTTAAGGATCTACCCATACTTATTTCTTCTTACTCTTAGATTTGCGGCGTTCTACGATGAAGGCCTCGCTTGGGTGATGGTGGCGACGAGTCTTGAAGCCTTTGGCCAACTGCCCCCACGGGCTAACTGGGTGATGACGGCCGCCGCCCCCCTTACTTTTACCTTGCCCCCCACCCATCGGGTGATCGATCGGGTTCATAACCATACCACGGACATGCGGACGGCGACCCAGCCAGCGAGTCCGACCTGCCTTACCGCTCGAAACATTCATGTGGTCCGTGTTACCGACCTGGCCGATTGTGGCATAAGAGTTTTCGTGAATCCGCCGGATTTCCCCAGACGGCAACCGCACCAAAGCGTAGCCAGCTTCGCGGTTGTTCAATACCGCCTGTTGACCGGCGCTTCGAGCGATCTGGCCGCCGCGTCCCGGAATAAGTTCGAGATTATGAATCACTGTTCCTAAGGGGATGGCTTTCAACGGAAGCGCATTCCCGATATCGGGAGCAACATCGTCGCCGGCAATCACTTTTGCGCCGACCTGCAAGCCATTTGGCGCCAGGATGTAAGACTTTTCACCCGTCTGATATTTCAGCAAAGCTATCCGGGCCGACCGGTTCGGGTCGTACTCGATTGCTTCCACGGTTGCTTCCACACCACGGATCCGACGCTTAAAATCGATAATCCGGTACTTTTGCTTATGCCCACCGCCAATGTGGCGGGAGGTCAAGCGTCCCTGGTTGTTGCGGCCGCCGCTCTTCTTCAGGGTCTCAACCAGCGAGCGCTCCGGACCTTTCTTGGTAATTTCGTCGTAAGCAGGGGTCTGCTTAAATCGCTGGGCTGGGGTTAAAGGTCTAAAATTTCTTAGTGCCATCGTCAGTTACTCCCTACGCCAGGTCGATCTTTTCCCCCTCGGCCAGTGTTACTACCGCCTTCTTCCAATGCGCTCGCCGGCCAAAGTCCGCCCGCCGTTCACGCTTCTTCTTACCCGCGTACTGGCTCGTATTGACGCGGAGAACTTTTTTTCCAAACAGCTTTTCGATCGCGTTTTTGATCTCAATCTTGTTGGCGTCCGTAGCGACCCGGAAGACATACTGATTATGATGTTCGCTGAGCAGGCTGGCCTTTTCGGTCAGGCGAATCGTTGAAATAATTTGGGTCGGTTCCTTCATGCTACTCTCTCCGCGAGCTTGCTAAGGGCTTCTTTGGTAACAATGATCTTGCGGTAGGCCAGCAACTGCTCGGCGTTGACTTGGGCGGCAGTGTTAAGCAGGACCGGACGCACATTCCTGGCAGCCTTGTATGTTTCCTCGCTATACTGGTCAGCGATTACCAAGACCCGTTCTTCTTCGGTCAGCGATTGGAGCAACTGAACCAGCTGTTTGGTCTTAGGCTCCTTGACCGCGATCTCCTCGGTAACCAGCACATCACCTTCAAGGATCCGCGAACTTAAAGCCTTTAAAAACGCCAGTTTCCTGACGTTTTTGGTCACCTTCTTCGAATAATCGCGAGGCTTAGGCCCAAACACCACTCCACCACCAGTCCAGACCGGGGATGAAGTGTATCCGGCTCGGGCGCGGCCGGTTCCCTTTTGCCGCCACGGTTTTTTACCCGAAGCGGTTACCTCAGCTTTAGTTTTGGTATTGGCAGTACCGCTGCGGCGGTTCGCCCGCAGGGCCACCACCACATCGTGAACCGCTTGCGTGCCCCGCCCATTTTCGATGACCGAAATGTTCGCTTCCTTCGCCGCCTGGACCGTAAGAACAGTCGCACTCATTTCTGCTTAGCCTCGCTCGGTTTCTTTTTGGCAGGCCGCACCACCACGTAGCTGCCGTTGGCGCCCGGCACCGCGCCGGAAACCAAAAGCACGTTGTCGTCGCTCCTGACCTGGACCACACGCAAATTCTGTACCGTAACCCGGTCGTCTCCAAGATGGCCTGGCATTCCCATGTTTTTCCAGATCCGCCCTGGCGTAGACCGGTTGCCAATAGCACCGTTTCGGCGATGGGTCTTCGAGCCGTGGGCCGCCGGCTGACCGGCAAAGCCGTGTTTCTTCACGACCCCTTGGAAACCCTTGCCTTTGGATTGCCCGATAATGTCCACGAATTCGCCTGGTTCAAACTGGCTGACGCCAAGATCAATCTTCGCGCCGGCTTCAACGCCGTCCGGCAACCGGAATTCCCGCAACAGCTTCTTCGGCTCGACCGCTGCCTTTTTAAAATGGCCGAGCTCGGCTTTGTTCAGGCGCGATTCTTTCTGAGCGTCAAAACCCACTTGAATCGCGCTGTACCCTTCTTTCTCCGCGGTCTTGATCTGCACCAGCGAATTACCGCCAGCCTCAATCACCGTGACCGGCGTCACCTTCCCATTTGAGTCATAGACTCGGGTCATCCCGACCTTTCGTCCTAAAAGTCCTATCTTCATGCTGGTGCGTTCTAACCTCAGATTTTAATGGTGATGTCGACACCGGCCGGAAGGTTCAGCTTCCGTAACTCGTCTACGGTCTTTGCCGTCGGCTCGATAATGTCCAGCAGCCGCTTGTGCGTCCGCATCTCGAATTGGTCCATCGACTTCTTATCGACGTGAGGCGAACGGTTCACAGTGAACTTCTCGATCTTAGTCGGAAGTGGAATTGGACCCGCGACTTTGGCTCCGGTTCGTTTCGCCGTCTCTACAATTTCAACGGCAGATTGATCGAGCATTCGGTAATCGAAGCCTTTAAGTCGGATGCGAATACGTTGACCGTTTGCCATATTTAAGATCCTTTCTGATCCAGGACCGCCGCCACGATCTGGGCAGGGACCGGTTCGAAATGGGAAGGTTCCATGGTGTAGGAAGAGCGCCCTTTAGACAGCGACCGAATAGCGGTGGCATAGCCGAACATTTCGGCGAGTGGCACTTCAGCGCGAATCACTGTGGCCATGGACTTGGCCTCCATACTCATGATGCGCCCGCGTCGGCGATTCAGGTCTCCCATGATATCACCCTGGTATTCATCCGGCGTTTCGACCTCGACCTTCATGATCGGTTCCAGCAGGATCGAGCCGCCCTTCTTGAACGCGTCCTTCATTGCAAAAATGGCGGCGAGCTTAAACGCCAATTCGTTCGAATCGACGTCGTGGTAGGAACCATCAACGATATCGACGTGCAGATCGATGACCGGAAAACCGCCGATCAGACCGTTTAAAACGGCCTCTTCAATGCCTTTCTTAACGGCAGGGATGTATTCCTTCGGAATCGTGCCACCGACCACCTTGTTATCGACCGATAACCCCTTACCGCGTTCCCGAGGTTCGACATTCACAATCACGTGGCCGTATTGACCGCGCCCACCGGATTGTTTGATCAGCTTGCCTTCGCCTGTCGCATTCTTAGTGATCGTTTCGCGATAGGCGATTTGAGGTTTGCCTGCGTTCGCGTCGACCTTGAATTCGCGCAACATCCGGTCCCGGATAATCTCCAGATGGAGCTCACCCATCCCGGCAATGATAGTCTGACCAGTGTCTTCGTTGGTGTAAACTCGAAAAGTAGGGTCCTCTTCCGCCAGCCGTTGTAGGGCGTTCGACATCTTCTCCTGGTCCAGCTTGGTCTTAGGCTCGATTGCCATCGAGATGACCGGGTCAGGGAACGACGGCGGTTCCAGTAGAATCGGGCTATCTTCATCGCAAAGCGTATCACCAGTGGTGATATTCTTGATGCCGACAATAGCGGCGATATCGCCGGAGTAGCAGGTCTCGATATCTTCTCGCTTATCCGCTTGGATCTGGATCAACCGGCTGATTCTCTCACGTTTGCCGGTTCGCGGATTGAAAACGGTATCGCCCTTAGAGAGCTTTCCGGAATAAACCCGGAAGAAAACCAACTTGCCGACGAATGGGTCGCTCCAGAGCTTGAAAGCTAGCGAACAGAACTCACCATTATCATCAGTGACAGCTTCTTTTTCCTCGCTCGTATCCGGATCAATACCTCTAGCGGGCGGGATATCCAGCGGGCTCGGGAGATAATCGATAACGGCGTCCACCAGGTATTGGACCCCCTTGTTCTTGAAGGCGGATCCCCCGGCGACCGGGATGAATTTGTTGGAGATCGTTAGGCGGCGGATACCGGCCTTCAGGTCCTTCGCAGTAATTGGCTTTTCTTCTAAGAACAGGGTGCCGACTTCATCATCGAGGTCTGCGACCTGCTCGATCAAGTCGCTGTATGCCTGCTCGACCAACTCTTCATATTCAGCCGGAACCTCGGCGACTTCGTAGGTTGAACCTAATACGTCGTTATCCGAATACAGGACTGCCTTCTTATTAATAATGTCGAGCTGGCCGCGAAGATGATCTTCTTTCCCCAGCGGGATTAAAACCGGCCACGCATTGGCACCGAGCTTGGTGCGCATTTCCTTGATGACGTTCTCGAAATTAGCGCCAACGCGATCCATCTTATTAACGAAGCAGATCCGCGGCACCTGATATTTATTTGCCTGGCGCCATACCGTCTCGGTCTGCGGTTGCACACCGGCGACGCTGTCAAACACTAAAATGGCCCCGTCTAGCACCCGCAACGAGCGCTCGACCTCGGCCGT
>JAFAVN010000219.1 GCA_019242435.1 Verrucomicrobiota bacterium
TAATCTACCCGAACAGATTTCGCTCCTACGGAGTTTGTCTTTTTTTGCATTTTGGATCTATAAAGATCTGGCTCCTCCGGAGCCGTTTTAAGATCTGGCTCCGGAGCCGTTTTTCAAGAGTCTGCTAGACTTTGCCATCGACCTGAATCCGTGCTAAAAAAGCATCCTTAATCATCCGGTGGACTTCCTAAAATCGGTATTTCCCTCCTTGAGAAGACTCACTAACTGCCTGCTCGCGCGGAATTCGGCCCTGCTCAGACTGCTCCAACTCCAAAGCATTGTTCTACCCAGTGCTGCTTTTTCCGCTCTGATCGGGCTCTCCCTCGCTCTGTTCCCAGCAGCCACTGTATACGCTCAGGTGTTCAGTCCTATCTCGAGCCGCCCCAACCAGGTAGTTCTCGATATGATCAGGACGATGCCTCAAGGAGGCGGTTATTCCGCTTCAAATTCTGCGACTGCCCATCTGGCGGCCGCCGTCAGGACCGTTGGTGGCACTTTGGCGGTGAATCCCGCAGCGGCAATTCCAAGCTATTGCTCGGGCGCAACCTACCTGGTGTTTGTTAGCACCCTCCAGAGACTCAACAACGGATACCTTTCCGGATCGGTCGCAGCAAATTTGGCGGTCAAGGACCAGCCCGACGGGGTCGGGATCTGGGGTCGATGGAATGCTAACGGACCAGGCACAGCCTGCCTGTTCCACGAGCTGCAGATCGGGCGAAACTTTACCGACTGGCGCCTGGCCCAACCCGGAGATTTCATGAAGATCTTTTGGAGTACGAATGTCGGCCGGCGCGAGCACGGGCATTCCGCGATCTACTTAGGTACCACACTCCAAGGCGGAGCCGAATTCGTTCGATTTTGGTCGAGCAATCAGCCCAGGGGGTTCGGCGAGAAGACTGTTCCAAAAACGCGCATTGCCTATGTTATTTTCTCGCGGTTGACCTCCCCTGAAAATTTGGCTTCGAAACTAGCGGTGCTGCCCGTCAGGAACAGCTACCTGGCAGGACTGCTCATTAAGGATTCCTCACTGACCGAGGCCGACCGCTATTCCGGGGTGGAGTAATAACGAGCAGCCGAATTTTCGTCGCTAAAAAGCCGTTGCATCATTCACCGATCTCTTCGACTCTTCAGCCCGGAAGGAGCTGGAATTGACGAACAGCTTAATGGTGGATAAATGAGCGAAGAGCCTAATCAGAGAGAGCAGAGAGAGCAATCATCGAAGACCGAACCCTCAGACCAAGCGGGAGTCGAAGACGGGAGTGGTTCCCATGCGAAAACCGAAGACCTGGGTGAATTGCCCAGCGGATACGGCGACATGTTTGTGATCGCCCGGGATCCTCATTGGCTTTACACCTATTGGGATTTCGATTACAGCCAATTTCCGCGCCAGCGACAGCTTTATCTTCAGGTGTTTAAAGGCGAGGCGCTCGAATCTGCCATTCCGATCAACGAGCTAGCGCGCAATTGGTATATTCCGGTACAACATGCCAACACAGATTATCGGGTGGTGTTTGGTTTCGAAGATGCCGAAGGCAACTGGCGCCCGGTTGGTGAAACAGGTCAGGCGCATACACCGCCGGAATCGATCAGTACCCAGTGGGATACCCTCTTTGCTACTGTCCCATTTCATTTGACTTTTAATTTGTTGGTTGAGGTGATCGAAGCTGCCAAGGCAACCGGTGAACCCTTAGCGGAAGCGTTAGCCCGCCTGCAACAAGCGGCGGCCGCAGGCGGTCAATCGCCTCGATGGGGAGCGACTCAGCTTAAGATTTTGGAGACGCTATTGGGTGGTGATCTGCTCGCGCGCCTTTCTTCCATGAGCTCATCCGAGCTAGGGGGTTTTCTGCAAACGGATCTTTCGACTCACCCCGGTTCTGCCGAAACCAGCGAGTTACTCGCCAAGAGCCGTTTGGCTCGGATGCTGCTTCCGCCGGAGTCCAGCCTGTTCAGTGGCTTCCTGCAATCAGCGTTGTCCAGTGAGAGCGTTTCGAGTTTAGCCGCAGGAAGTTCAGGCGCGGAATTCTCAGGGGGATTGGCAGCCGGAAGTGAGGCCCGGCTACAGGCAAGTGAAATCCTGTCGAGCTGGCGATCAGCGTTGGGCAGCGAATCCTTGCTAGGCAAGGTCAGCTCAGCCGAGTTTCTGTCCCAGTTGAGTAGTTTAGGGCTAAGCTCAGCGGAGTTGGTTTCTGCTTTGAATAGCGCCGGCCTCAGCTCGGCTGAGTTGCTTACGGCGTTAAGCAGTGCCGGCCTCAGCTCGGCAGAGTTTGCCTCCGCGTTGAGCAGCGCCGGGCTGAGCTCAGCCGAATTCTTCTCGCAATTTGGGATCAGTTTGGCAGAACTGAGCTCGCTTGGGTTGAGCTCGTTCGAACTGAGCTCGGCCGGAATCAGCTCCGAGAAGTTGAGCGCTCTGCAGGCGGCGGCATTAGAATCGGGGGCTTTAAGCTCAGAGACACTTAGCTCCGGTTTGTCAGCCAGCTGGACGGGCTTAGAATTTGGTCCCTCAAGCTGGTCTCAGCTCTATTCCGAGAGCAGTTTGGCGAGCGGATTCGGGGCCAGTTGGGGTGAATCATTCGGATTGACTCAGCGGGAGTTCTTCATGCATGTCAATGCCGAGGTCATCTTCTACGGTGGAACTCATCCCGACGCCAGAGTGACTGTTGGCGGGCAGCCAATTCAGCTCCAGCCGGACGGCAGCTTCCGGTATCACTTCATTTTCCCAGATAAAGAATTCGAAATTCCGATTGTGGCGGTCTCTCCTGACGGCAAAGAAACGCGTTCTGCCGTTTTATCTTTTCGGAGAGAGACCAGCCGGCAAGGTGATGTAGGCCATACCGCACAACCGCCGTTTCTTTCGGAGCCAATGGGAGCCCGATCGTAGCGAATTCAGGCGTAACGGTGTCGCCCGCCGATCATGGAGAGAAGCCGCTTGGCAGGCCGCCAGCTTCAAGAGTGACAGCAGGCGGCTCCCGCGAGCTATCGCGGTGGTCGCTAATCTGTTAGACGGCCTTTCGGTTAAAAGCGCAATGGACCGATAAATGCACAAAGAAGCTCAGGGGCTGTTCCCGGGAACCGCCTGCTTCGTGCTGTTATAACTAGCTGCTTGCAAAGCGACGCCCTCCAACGCTAAGCGGCTCACCGATAATCGCGGCCGGAAAATAACCGGTAGTTAAGGTATTGTTGGCCTAAGCGCTTTCCGGTAATCTTTGCGCGCATGGGAGCACCAAAGAAGGACCGGCTGCTGGAACGGTTCCTCCAATATCAGGAAGTCGAGCGTTCCGCTTCTCCACGAACCATCATTGCTTATCGCCGCGCGTTGCTCCGGTTTAAAGAGTTCCGGGATGTCTCGTGGCATACTGCCACGGCCGCCGATTTCCGGGCGTATTTGCTTGAGTGCATGAAATCGGGCATGGCTCGCAGTTATGTCCGACTGACATTTGCAGCACTCCGCAGTTTTTATCGATTCCTGACCGAGCGCGCCGGGTTCAGCGAGAATCCGCTGAAAGAAGTACAGCTGCCGAAGCTGGAACGGAAGCTCCCGGTCGTTTTATCGGTGACGCAGGTCGACGAACTGTTGAACCAACCGGCACGAGCGGAACGCAAAAATCAAGCACCGGTTTGGGCAGCTGCTCGGGATGCCGCTATGCTCGAACTGTTTTACAGCAGCGGACTCAGGCTCAGCGAACTTGTAGCCCTCAACGTGGCCGACGTCGATCTCTACTCCGAATCGGTGCGGGTACTGGGCAAAGGTCGCAAGGAACGCGTAGTGCCGGTTGGCACTCCTGCCCTGGAAGCGATCCAGAGATATCGAACCCAAGCCACCGTACATAACGGCCCGCTGTTTTTGAGCAAACTCCGGAAACGAATGACCGCGCGCTCGGTATGGATGACTTTGAAGAAGTACCTCAACGAAACCACCATCCAGTTTCCGGTAACACCGCATAAACTCCGGCACAGTTTTGCGACCCATTTGCTCGAGAACGGAGCTGACCTGCGTAGCGTGCAAACCTTGCTGGGCCACGAGAGCCTATCCACGACTCAGATCTATACTCACGTCACCGTTGAACGGCTCAAGAAGGCGTACGATGAGGCTCATCCAAGAGCGTAGCGGCGTGCTCGCCTGAAAGCTGGCATGGGATATCAGATAGCAGAGGCGTATGGCTTTGCCCAAATTGTGGAGGCGAGCCGCTTTGGAAGGTCGCAAGGCGCTCTCGTGTATTTTCTACACCACTGTGCCCCGGGCGAGCCCCAGGCGAGCACAGCGCTAGTCGCTCTCGTCGGTGTTATCCTTGTCTTCGTTATCCTTATCTTCTTCCTGCTCGTTGTTCTTGGCAGGAGCCTTTTTGACGTCTTTGAACACCTCTCGAAGCAAATCACCGATCATGGGTGCAGCCGCGCTGCCGCCATGGACTTTCTCGCCCACTGCTCCTTCGTAGAGTGCGGCAAACGCATATTGAGGATTGTCGGCGGGTGCGAACCCGGCAAACCAAGCGGCTGTTCTCTCCCTCGCCTTTGGACCCCATTGAGCCGTCCCGGTTTTCCCAGCCACTGTCACGTTCTCGAGCGAAGCAGAACCCGCCGTCCCGTTTCGGCTCTCCACAACTCCGACCATTCCTTCCTTCAATTCTTGGCGGGTAACCGAGCCGAGATGCAGGATATCCTTTGCGCGTGGACTATAGGTATAAACTACTTCGCCATTGAGTGTTTGAACCTGCTGGACGATGCGAGTCTGGTACAATGTTCCGCCATTCGCCAGCGTAGCCATTGCTTGGGCCATCTGCAGCGGTGTAACCAGGATATCACCTTGACCAATCGAAAAATTCGCGAGGTCGCCGGGCAAGAAATGGCGTCGGTAAGTCACTTGCATATATTGATCAGTCGGTATTCTGCCGTCTGCCTCTCCATTCAATAAAATACCGGTCTTTTTACCCAGGCCCAGCCGTTGCGCCCACTGCACCATCGTAGAAGAACCGAGCTTCAGCCCGAGCTGGTAAAACCAGGTGTCGCACGACTGCGTTAAAGCATCCCGAAAGTTTAGACTGCCCCCATCGGACTTCCGCCAGTTATGGAAGACCAGGTTGCCAATATCCATCGCGGCCGGACAATCAAACTCATCGTCCGGATCAAGCTTGTGACTTTCAAATCCGGCGACTCCCACAAACACTTTGAAGGTTGAACCAGCCGGATACGCTGAACGAAACGCACGTGGTAACAAAGGAATATTCGGATCCGAGTTGAGCTTCTGAAACCGCTCTTCAGAGATTGTCGGAACGAAATCGTTCGGATTGATGGTAGGCCAGGAAGCGAGAACCAGTACCTCCCCGTTGTGTGGATCCATAACCACGATTGCTCCCCGCTTGCACCGTTTCTGTAAAATCTTCTCGGCTAGCCGCTGCATATCTGCATCCAGCGTCGTCACTACGTTATATCCGGGCTCCGGCGGAACAGCGATTGTCTGCCCGGTTACCTGGCCGCTCTTGTCGAAGACCAAATTCATCTGGCCCATCCTGCCCCTGAGCTGATCATCAAACGTCTGTTCCAACCCTTCCCGGCCTTCGCTATCCGGCCAAAGCAGATCGTTATTCTGCAATGCCTTGGTGCTGCTGCCACTTGTTCTGCCGGTGTAACCGACAACATGACCAGCCAACTGGCCCTGGGGATAAAACCGCACATAAGTCGCACGTAACGCTAGCCCCTCGGGCAAGCCTTTCTTAAAGGCTTCAACCTCTGTCTCGGGTAAATCGGAGACGAGATCGAAAGGGATTATTCCACGATTGCGATAATGTTGAGTCGCTGATTCGACGGAAACGTTAATTGCCCGGCCAGTCAGTGTTCTCGCCAGCGCTTCCTTTGCCTGGACATATTGAATGATTTGCTGATCTGTGAAATTCAACGGCGTTGGAAAAACCACGCTCAGATTGTAGCTAACCCGATTCTGGGCGAGAGGCAGCCCGTTCCGATCGGTGATCTGACCACGCGGCGCCGGGATCGACAACGTGTAAGCAGCGATTTGCTTTTGCGTTTCCCAACTCGGCTTTACGAGCGGAGAACCCGATGGCGTCGGAGCAACTTCCTGGGCACTAGCTAAAGAAATCATTGCAGTGCTGGTTACAAAAGTGCACCAGCCTGGCGGGAACCTCATTGCCCACTTAAGATCATTAAATCGCGCCTGTGCAATGGGTTTCTTTAGCCTGCCGCAACCGAAACCGGAATTTAGAATATCGAATTTCGAATTCAGAATAAACCCTGGACAGGGAAATCACCACGCTGTCATTCGACATTCGATATTCTAAATTCTTTTTTTGCCCGCACCCGGCTAGCGGCTTAAGAAGCGAACGATACTCTCCGCTAACTTTTCGCTGATTCCGGCAACCGAAGCAATCTCTTCGACGGATGCTTTTCGCAGCCGTTCCACAGATCCGAACTTAGCCAGGAGAGCTTGTTTACGATTTTCACTGACCCCGGGGCATTCATCCAAAACGCTTTCCGCGATCCGTTTCTTCATCAAGAGTTGATGATAGCTGTTAGCGAACCGGTGAGCCTCGTCCCGAATTCGCTGCAACAAATGCAACGCACCGGAGTCATTCGGGAGTTGCAAAGGCAAAGGCCGTCCCGGCCGATAGACCTCTTCGAATTCCTTAGCCAGACCGATAATCGGCAACTCAGATAACCCGAGGCGTTGCAGTTCACGGCAGGCCGCATTTAACTGGCCTTTGCCACCGTCGACGATGATCAAATTGGGTAAACGAACCAGCCGCTCCGGATGGTTCTCGGAAATTCGTTTGACCGCCTCTTCAACCGGCTCCTGACTGAACTCGGACAGATCCGGTGACGCTTCTCTATTCTCCAATAAAATCCTCGAGTAACGCCGTCGGACAACCTCTGCCATACTGGCAAAATCGTCTTGACCGGTTACGGTCCGAATCCGGTAACGCCGGTAATTCGATTTGTCTGGTACGCCGTCCTTGAAACAGACCATGGACGCGACCACATGCGTAGTAGAGATATTAGAAATATCAAAACACTCCATGACTCGCGGGAGAGCCGGTAAAAGCAGCGCATCGGCCAATGTCCGCAAGTCTGCTTCCGGATCTACCGTGCTCGGCAGTGAACCTCTGGTAAAACGCCTCGTCGGTTTAGTCGTTCGACGCAGATCGTCTAGCATATTCCGGATCTCAGCGGCGCGTTCGAAATCCAGCTTTTCAGCCGCTGTTTTCATTTCCGTCTCGAGCTGTTCCAGGAACTCCTGGCTTTGGCCCTCCAGAAATTCGCAAGCCTCCAGGACTCGGTGTTTATACTCCTCCAGCGTGACCTTCCGGATGCAAGGAGCCGAACAATTCTTAATAATGTGATCCAAACAGCGGCGATAATCCTGTTCTCCGGGTTCCGGTGCCCGGCAGGAGCGAATCCCAAAGCGTTTTCGCATCCAGCTTAACGTGGTCCGCAACGCTCCAGCATGAGCGAAAGGACCAAAATAGCGGCACCCATCATCTTTCTTCAGCCGGGTCAGTTGAAAGCGCGGAATCGGATCCGCCACATTTACCTTTACTAACAAGAACCGCTTATCGTCACGAAAACTGATATTGTACTTGGGACGAAACTCCTTAATCAGCTTACCTTCCAATAGTAATGCTTCGGGCTCGTTTCGAACTAAGTGGACCTCGAAATCCCACACACTATCCAGCAGCGCCTGGGTTTTCAGATCTGCCGTCGTTCGCCGGGACGGCATAAAATAGTGGGCAAGCCGCTTGCGAAGATCGCGAGCTTTGCCCACGTAGATTATTCGATTCAGCCGATCCTTCATTAGATACACGCCGGGCTTGTGAGGCACATCCCTCAGTTTCTCGATGAGATCGGTTTTTTTCTGTAACAACCCAGGCTCCATACAGACGACGCTAATAACATCGCTATGGCACCGAAGGAGTCAACGCGCGGGAACGCCGGGGGGACGCCGGCAAGGCGACGGGCCGCCCGGCAAAGCGCGTCAATGTCGGCGACCCTGGCGGAAACCCAACCTGGGCGGCGGTGGAAACCCAACGCGCTGAGGGGAAACCCAACGCCCTGGAGGGGAAACCCAA
>JAFAVN010000474.1 GCA_019242435.1 Verrucomicrobiota bacterium
CGTCCTTATTCCGGAAAAACTTTGAGAAGTTCGCCCAACAAGCCGGACCCGAGGTGGTGGCTGCTGGTCCGCGCGGCTAGCGGGCAAAGTGCGAGGTGATTGGTGGATAGTCGCTGTTAACGCCGTTGTCTTTTTTGCTTTCCAACAGAAGGAGAAGGGCGGGGTTTTGATATCGCGAAGGTGTCGCCTGACGATCATGGTGGGGAGCCGCTTTGTAGGTTTATCGCTTTAGGACTCGATAACAAGCGGCTCCCGAGAATTACCCAGCGGCTGCTATCGGTCGCGGTTGGTTTAGACCAGTTCCGGCCAAACTGGCGGCTGGAAAGCGATTGGATTTCAGGGATCTCAGCGGCCGTTTCCGGGAGCCGCTTGCCCCAAACCGCGGGAGCGCGATGTCCCAAAAAAGCGGCTCACCTCCGTGATCGCCAGGCGAAAACTCAGCGATATCACAACCGCGCCTATCCGTCTGTTTGCAAGCACCAGCAGTCCGTTGCCAATCACCCATGCACCTGGCGCTAATCCCCGCTGCCGACCCAGCGGGCAGCGTAAGCAACCAGTTCCGAGGTGGTCTTGAGCTTCAGTTTGGATTTAATACTTGCGCGGTGAGCGTCCACGGTTTTCGAGCTGAGATGAAGCCGTTGAGCTATCTCCTGACTTGAAAGGCCCTGGGCCAAGAGTTCAAATACTTCAAACTCTCGGTCACTCAATTGCTCGACAAGCCCGCGCTTTCCAGCCGACTGAACTCCTGAAAAGACTTCCAGGATCTGGGCAGCCAGGTTTTCACTGACATAAATCCTGCCGGCTAAAATATGCCGGATTGCATCGATTAACTTTTCTCCTCCTTCATGTTTAGAGATGTAGCCGCGGGCGCCGGCTCGAAGCGATCGTTCTGCATAAAGTGACTCGTCGTGCATGGAGATCACCAGCATGGGCAGCTCCGGTTCAATTGCCTTAATATCCTTAATCAGCTCCAAACCGCTTTTACCGGGTAATGTAATGTCCACTAGCACAATGTCCGGGCTCGCTTTCCTAACCGCATCTAAAGCCCGACCGGCGTTTTCGGCCTCGGCGCAGGTGATCATATCGGGCTGATGATTGATCAAATAGACCAATCCGGCCCGAGTCATCGGGTGATCATCAACGATCAAGACTCGAAACTGGCGGTTACTACTTTTGTTGCTTTTCATCGAGGAGCGCGGGCCGGTCGTGGTCCTGCCCAAGCCGGCACTGGATGGTCGTTCCCTCGCCAGGTGCAGAACAGACTCGCAAGTCGGCGCCAATCATCTCGGAACGATAGGCCATAATCCGGAGCCCCATGCCTCCTGTCTGTTGCTCGCGAGGGCTGAAGCCGGTTCCGTCATCCTGAACCGTTAGTAATAAAGCTTGATCCACCTTTCTCAGTTTGACGGTCACAACTTTCGCCCGGCCATGTTTGACGGCATTGGCGATCGCCTCTTGAGCGATACGATAAAGGTGGGTAGCCACTCCCGGGTCGTCCAACGACACCGGATGCGGGCAGTCAAACTTGCAGACAATATTAAAGAGCTTGGCGGCACTAGCGGTTAACGCACTCAGTGCCGCCATCAAACCATTTGCTTCCAGTTGTACCGGCAACATCCCCCGGGCTAGTAACCGGGCTTGCCGGGTAACATCGCGAATTAATTCACCGAGTTGGGCTGCTTCGCCCTGGGCTGCCGGCAGGTCCTGGAGCTGGTGAACGAGAACCGAGTTCCTGAATTCGATCCCAGCCAGCTGTTGGCACAACCCGTCATGCAGATCCTGGCCGATGCGACGCTGCTCACGATTACTGATGCTCAGCAGTTCCTCTTCCAACCCGCGCCGCTCAAACGCTGCCGCTAACACGTCCGCTACTGACTGGAGAAAGTGAATCTCGTCTCCGGTGAATTCCTGTATCTTTTTGGTGTGAGCACCGAGAATGCCGTAGGGCTGATCTCGCCCGTGAATGATAACACTCACTCCGCTGCGGATTCCATGTTCGCGAAAAAGCGCCGGTATTTCGAATCGTTTCTCTGTGGCAAAGTCTTTAACGGCTACCGGGGAGCTGGAAATCAAAGTGAATCCGGCGTGGGAAAGTAAACCCGTCCGGAGCGTTACCCGCCCAACGGACCCTTCCTTCCAGCCGCTTCCTGCTCTCAACAGAAGGCGATCGCCGCCGGGTAGCAGCTCCAAAATCTTACAAAAATCCACGCTCAGCGTTTCCCTGACGAGCGAAGCTGTTTGATCGAGGAAACGCGTCAGATCCCGTTGTTCGAGTGCTCGCTGACTCAGTTTGGCCAGTGTTTGGTGCTGATACCCCCGTTTTTCCAATGCGCGGATCGTGGCTCTGTTCAGCCGCCGCAATTCTCTGGTTCGTTCGAGAACCCGCAATTCGAGTTCTTCTCTCGATTTTCGTAGTTCGTCCTCGATTCTCTTTCGTTCAGTGATCTCGCGGACGGTAGCAATCACCTGCCGCCCTTCCGGCATCTCGACTGGGCTCAGCATAATATCGACCGGAAACTCACTACCGTTTTTGCGAAGCCCGTAAAGGTCTAGACCGGCTCCCATCGCTCGCAACCTGGGTGCGGCAATATAGTCAGTTCGCTGTTTGATATGTCGCTTACGAAATCGAGGCGGCATCAAGACCTCGATGGGTTGGCCCAGCAGCTCTTCGTTGGCGTATCCAAACAGTTGCTCGACCTGATCGTTGATCCGCTGAATCTTGCCGTGCTCGTCCACGATGAGAATCGCGTCCGGAGCTGAGCGAAACAAGGCGGTGAGTGTGTTGACCAACTTTTTGGTTGCCTCGTCGCCATTCACCGGAGGCGTGGCAAATGAAGACCTCTCGATCACGTCCTGGTCCCTTTTCTGGGCGGACGCGGAAACATCAGTTCTCTGTCTCGCCATTTTCTGACCGGAAAATCGAGCAAAGGGACGGTCACTTCAATTCTTGAATGCGAGTGATAGGCTCTGAATCTCAAAGCAATCAATGAATTACCGGGGCGTTGGTCAACCGGTGCGCAACGCCCGCGCGTAATCCTTTGTCGTATGGTCGGTGGCCATTTGATCTCGGATCGAGTTGCTGATGATCCGTGCCGCTTGGCGAAATGAGGTTCGCCCCGTGTTGATGACCAAGTCGTAATTAAGCGGATCATCAATATCGATGCCGAAATATTGGCGAAGAAACCTCCGGCGGCCTTCATCTTTTTCTCGGACCACCAGCGCCGCTCTTTCCTCACTCAGGTGATTGTATTTGGCGAAGTGCCGGACCCTTTCGTGATAAGGGGCGACTAAACGAACGTGTAACACATGCGGAACGCGGGCCGTGATTGCCGACGAGCCGCGGCCCACCAGGATCACGTTTCCTTTCATTGCCAGTTTCCGAACTGTGGTCGTGGCTTGTTCCATCATTGTCCAAGAGGACGGATGCAAGCCCAACAGAGCTTCGAATGCATCTGCCAGCGGAAACCTGGCGTCTTCAACCATATAAGTCGCAACCGTCTTCGAAAGATTATGGTCCTTAGCGATCTCTTCTACCAGATTGCGATCAAATACCACCCATGGGCATGGAGGATCTCCCGGGCATTCAATGTCCAGCTGTTTTGCAACCAACTCCGCCACAGTTATCGCGCCGGCCCCTGCCTGACGAGAGATGGTAATCGCCGGTTTTTGCCGGACCGGATGTTCCGCCATAAGACCCGATTGGGACCGTAAGAATCCGGTGAAAACATCTACTGAGCCTCTCTTCATAGTCTTGGCCTTTCGTTGGTGCCTTAATCTACAGCTATAAGAACACTAATTCACAGTCCAAACTACCCGCTCGTTGTTTTTCACCGATCACGAATTGGGGCGTGATGGGAGGCGTGCAGGAGTGCGCCAGTTCACGAGTTGCAAGGAGTTCAAGGAGGAGGGTTCAAGGAGGAGGGTTCAAGGAGGCGGGTTCAAGGAGGCCGGCCGTTAGCAACTTCCCGCTTTGGGGGCGCGAACC
>JAFAVN010000259.1 GCA_019242435.1 Verrucomicrobiota bacterium
GTCGAGCAACGGGTCAGCCGGCACAGTAGTAAGCTCCTTGAACTGGCCAAGCATGACGATTGGCAGCATCTACGGAGAGAGTTGATTGTAACTCAGGCGGATGTGGAAGCGGCCCTGCTCCAAATTCGGGACGAACCGATCGTTCACTTGCTGAGCCTGGGCGGTTGGATTCGCGGACTTCAGATCGAAGCCGCCAGCGTAGCGGTCAAGTACTCCCCCGAACGCGCCAAGGCCCTCCGGGACACGGATTTATTGGATTATTACCTCGATCGGCTGACCACGTTACCTTCCCGCCTCAAACGGAGCGCGTTAATACAAAAGATCATCGTTCAACTGCAGACCATACAAACGTTGTACAAAGATAATTCGGTTCTCACCGTATCACAGGTCAGCTCACTTCGGGATTCTTCAACCGCGATGTTGGATTGGATCGAGGGACCGTGAGGGCGTTAGTAATCAGTAACCGGTAATTACCAGTAATCACTAATCAGTGATGGTTCTTATGGGATCAGCTTGGGCCGCGCAGCTGAATCCTGTCCCGGAGGGACCGAGTGATGGTAGCCAGGTATGAAATGCCTGGAAAAGCAGCCATCGGAATCCGTCCCGGAGGGTAGGTGTGATCGGCGGCTTACCAGAGAATGGCTTACATTTCCCAAAAGTGTTGTCGGTTTTGAGCTCATGAGGGGGCGTTCATCCCGTGCCCTACCGGACGGACTCATGGCTGCGTTTTTCCAGGTACTTCGCACCTGCTAGGATCAGGTAGTCCGGGACAGGACCTCCTAGATCCTAACTCCTCTTACCGATCAGTGATTACTGCCCACCGCTCGGGTAGAGAGCCACCAGCCGTCCCCTACTAGCCAGCAACTCTCATCCGGGATTTCGGGTGGTCGGCGCAGAGATTTCACTCGATCGCTATCGCCACCGAGAAAGGCAACGCGTAACCTGCTCTCGGACTCGGTTTCTCGACCTTGAAAACAGTCGATAATCGCTACCGGCGTGACGAATCGGGCAGCCCAACCCTCTTTTCGCCGTTCGACGATGAGAAATCGGCCAACACAGCTGCCGCGGCGGTCTGATTCTTCCCAGCCATGCGTAACGGTCAGCGGTAACAACAGCCTGCCGCCTTCCCGCAAGGCGTCCAGCCACTGTAGTGGGATAAAGGTCAATCCAGCACTGACGACAATAAGATCAACCCCTGGCGGCAAATCGGTGATGCCATTTCCTGCGACTGTCTTTGCCTGCGGCCAGAGCGCGAGATTTTCCCAGGTCTGCAGCGCCAGGTCCGGGTCCACCTCGATGGCGGTAACTTTACCCGACGGGCCAACTAATTCGGCCAGGATAGCCGAGTAATAACCGGTCCCGGAACCCACATGGGCAACCCAATTCCCAGGCTGGATATTCACCAAATCGAATAGGACAGCCCATAGGCGAGGCTCGCCGTTATTGATGTTTCGATTCGGATCGAGCGCGACCAGCACATTCTCGTACAAACGGCGCGGATCGGAATCCGGTGTTACTTGGGAGCTACGGCCGGGCGGGATGATAATCCAAGGACCTGGCCCAACAAACCGTTCGCGTGGAACGGAAGCAAAAGCGGCAACGACTCTCTCGGAGCGAACAGGCCCCCTCTGCCGCAAACTCTCGGCATAAGCTTGGCGAGCCACGGCTATCAAATCATCTGAAGACATCAATGCAAACCTTCGGCATAACTAGTAAGCTGGGACAATTATTGTGCCACTATAACCAGCAGTTTTAGTCCGGGCGCCTCGAGCGCACTGGAAACAGTGGCGCCGCTTCCGGAACGCGTTACCAGTCCAACTTTGGAGGGAAGCCGCTTCGGGTGCTGCCAAGACTACCCGTCGGATATTCAAGCTGATCGCATTTGGCCGCAAAACGAAGAAGCAGGCGGCTCCCGCGAACAACCCCGGAGCGATCGGAGCCGCTAAGCAATTTCCGAGAGCCGCCTGTTGGTGGATTTTTGGATCGTAACTCTGCCCGATATGACCTGACCAAAGACATGTTTAAGCCCACGCCTCTACAGCCTCGATCTGGTTCCACTTAATGTCGCTTGACGCATCTCCTGGCTCCGCCAGAGACTGGCAATATGAGCTCTGGTTCCCCGAAAAATGCCACTAACCCGGCCATTCTCTCTTTAATCGGGAATACTCCGCTCGTGGAATGCACCCGGTTCGATACTGGCCGGTGCCGCCTGTTCATCAAGCTGGAAAATCAAAATCCAACCGGCTCGATTAAAGATAGAATGGCGTTGGCCATGGTCGAAGCCGCGGAGCAAGAGGGAAAATTGAAACCGGGTGGAACCATTGTTGAAGCGACTGCCGGCAACACTGGCCTGAGCCTCGCCCTGGTAGCCGCCGCTAAAGGTTACCATCTGATTCTCGTGATCCCGGACAAGATGTCGCTGGAAAAGATTATTCATATTCGAGCGCTCGGTGCTAAGACGGTGATCACCCGATCAGATGTAACCAAAGGGCATCCCGAGTACTACCAGGATCTCGCTGCATCGATCGCCGCGGAAGCCCCTGACCGGTATTATGTCAACCAGTTCGAAAACCCGGCTAACCCACTGGCCCACGAACAGACCACCGGACCGGAGATCTGGGAACAAATGGAACAGAATCTCGACGCAGTCGTAGCAGGCGTCGGTTCGGGGGGCACGTTAACCGGTTTATGCAATTATTTTGGAAGAGTGGCGCCGGATTGTGAAATCGTACTCGCCGATCCACAGGGCTCCGTTTTGGCTGAGTATGTCAAAACCGGGCGCGTCGGTAGCGCGGGCTCTTGGTTGGTCGAGGGAGTCGGCGAAGATTTTGTGCCGTCGAATGCCGACCTCAAACGAGTTCACAAGGCATATAGCATTTCTGATGAAGAAAGTTTCCTGACAGCGCGAGAGCTCCTTTTTAAAGAAGGTGTTTTCGCCGGTTCATCGACGGGCACACTCTTCGCGGCCACCTTGAGGTATTGCCGGGAACAAACTCAACCTAAGCGGGTCGTCACGTTAGCCTGCGACAGCGGCAACAAATACTTATCCAAGATGTACAATGATCTCTGGATGGCCGATCAGGGATTCATCCAGCGGGAGGGCTTTGGAGATCTGCGCGATTTGGTGTCCCGACGTTATCAAGATGGGACCATAGTGAGCGTCGGCCCTCAGGACTTGCTGTTGACCGCCTTTAACCGGATGCGGATCTCGGATGTGTCCCAGGTGCCGGTCCTCGATCACGGCAGCCTCGTCGGAATACTCGATGAATCCGATCTCCTCGCGCGGATGCAAGAGGGTCACGGTTCTTTCCGAGATGAAGTCCGCACCGCGATGACTAATCGCTTAATGACCTTGCCTGCTTCGGGGAACATCAGCGAGGTCCGTGCAGTCCTGGACAGCGGCCGCGTCGCCATCGTCGTGGAACAAGGCCAGTTCGTCGGATTGATCACCCGCATCGACCTGGTGAACTATCTCCGCAGAAAAATCGCATGAGCTCAACAAAACAACACGAATTTGCTACTAGGGTCATTCACTCAGGACAGGAGCCCGATCCCAGCACCGGAGCCATCATGGTGCCGATTTACCAGACCTCGACTTACGTCCAGGAGAGTCCCGGGAAACATAAAGGATTCGATTACGCTCGCTCGATCAATCCCACCCGCCTGGCCTACGAACGGTGCGTAGCCGACCTCGAGAATGGCCAACGAGGGTTTGCCTTTGCCTCTGGGTTGGCGGGCATGGCCACTGTGCTCGAGTTGCTGGATTCCGGCTCGCACGTTATCGCTAGTGACGATCTTTACGGCGGCACTTTTCGTCTCTTTGAACGCGTACGGAAAAAATCGGCCAACTTACAATTCACCTTTCTGGATCTCTCGGACCCAGCGGTCCTGAAAAAAGCCATTCGACCGGAAAGTCGAATGATCTGGGTCGAAACGCCGAGTAACCCATTACTGAAGCTGATCGATTTAGAAGCGATTGGCGAGTTTGCCCGTGCCAACGATCTCATAGCCGTGGCGGATAACACATTTGCCAGCCCTTCGATCCAGCATCCGATCGATCTGGGCTTTGATATCGTCGTGCACTCGGCCACCAAGTATTTGAATGGTCATTCTGATATGGTTGGCGGCGTGGTGGTGGTCGGTCCCGGGCGAGAACGCGAACCTGTAGCCGAGAGGTTGGGATTTCTTCAAAACGCGGTCGGCGCGGTGGCTGGGCCTTTCGATAGTTTCCTGGCCTTACGCGGTATCAAAACCTTAGCTCTCCGGATGGAACGCCATTGCGCCAACGCCCTGGATCTCGCTACCTGGCTGGAAAAACATCGAAAAGTCAGAGCCGTTCGTTATCCCGGACTGCCTTCCCATCCTCAGCACGCGTTGGCCAAACGGCAGATGAAAGGGTTCGGCGGGATGATCACGATTTCTATCGATAGCGATCTAGCCGGCGCGCGCCGCTTTCTGGAAAATACCCGTCTGTTCGCGTTGGCTGAAAGTTTGGGTGGCGTCGAAAGCTTGATT
This sequence comes from Verrucomicrobiota bacterium, assembly GCA_019242435.1. GTDB lineage: Bacteria > Verrucomicrobiota > Verrucomicrobiia > Chthoniobacterales > JAFAMB01 > JAFAVN01. Next base: position 4,516 of record JAFAVN010000259.1, read on the forward strand.
GAACATCCAGCGATTATGACTCACGGCACCATCCCCCCTGAGCAACGCCGGGCGCTTGGGATTGATGACGCCCTGGTTCGGTTGTCTGTCGGAGTCGAGGCGGTCGAAGACCTGCGAACGGATCTCGCCGATGCGCTCGAAAAGGTATGAGGCGCGACCCTAATTCGCCTTGAATTCCCGGGGATTGTCGGGGACTTCTCATGAGGCAGTCGCGCGATACGCCCCTGGTGGGAGGGGTCGCGTTCCCGCAATCCTTTAGGCGAAATTCTGAGATCCCGTTCGGATCGCGGATTGCCGGTTCCTGTACATTCGCGGTTCCTATTCGACGAAGATCAAAAACCGGCCTATGTATTTCTTATCAAGGCCACCCCCTCTTTCGACAGAGACCAGCTTTCATCAAAGCTGAACGAAAGGCTTAACCCACACAATTGTTATGGAGACAACACTGACTCAAGGCCGGACCGCTGCTTCGCAGACGTCTACTAAGCCGGTTTCGCAAATTGACCATTTTATCAACGGGAAACGCTTTTCCGGCACCGGGGTGCGAACGCTAGATGTTTTCAACCCGGCCACGGGCGAAGTTGCCGGTCAGGTAAGAGCGGCTACTGCCGATGATGTAGATACTGCCGTACGAGCAGCCCGGGCAGCGTTTCCGACGTGGAGCGCGACCTCACCTGTCAAACGAGCGCGAATTCTTTTCAAATTCAAGGCACTGCTAGAGCAGCATTATGACGAGTTGGCCGCTCTTATTACTCAGCAGCATGGAAAAGTTTTCTCAGACGCTCAAGGCGAAGTCCAGCGCGGTATCGAAGTCGTGGAGTTTGCGTGTGGTATTCCACAGTTGTTGAAGGGCGATTACACCGAACAGGTCGGAGGCGGCATTGATAACTGGAGCGTACGCCAACCCCTCGGTGTGGTGGCAGGGATCACTCCGTTTAATTTCCCTGTCATGGTGCCAATGTGGATGTTTCCAGTTGCGATTGCCTGTGGGAATACCTTTATCCTTAAACCTTCCGAGCGCGACCCGGGTCCGTCTATTCGAGTAGCGGAACTTTTGCAAGCGGCCGGTTTGCCAGATGGCGTTTTCAATGTGGTCCAAGGCGACAAAGAAACCGTGGACGCAATCATTGCTCACCCCGATGTGGAGGCACTATCGTTTGTCGGTTCGACTCCGATCGCGGAATACATCCACCTCGAAGGTTCGCGACGGGGAAAACGCGTCCAAGCCCTCGGCGGCGCAAAGAATCACCTGGTGGTGATGCCGGATAGCGACTTAGACATCGTTACGAACGCGCTGATCGGTTCTGCTTACGGATCAGCGGGCGAACGCTGTATGGCAATCTCGGTGGCAGTGGCCGTGGGCGACGAACTGGCTGACCGCCTTGTGGACAAGCTGGCACCGCGGGTACGCAGTCTTAAGATCAAGGATGGCATGGATAAAGAAGCGGAAATGGGCCCGGTAGTGACCGCGCAGCATAAAGCCCGCATCGAGAGCTATATTGAGGACGGGGTTAAATCCGGGGCCAGATTGGTCGTCGATGGTCGCGGATTCAAGATAGCCGGAAATGAACGCGGCTTTTTTCTTGGAGGTAGTTTGTTCGATCGCGTCACTAAAGAAATGAGGGTTTATCGGGAAGAAATCTTCGGCCCGGTTCTTTGCGTCGTCCGCGTTCCCGATTTGGAAAGCGCGATTGCTCTGGTCAATGAGCACGAGTTCGGAAACGGCGTCTCCTGCTATACAAACGACGGCAAGACGGCGCAGGAATTCGCGCATCGTATTAAGATTGGCATGGTCGGCATTAACGTACCAATCCCGGTGCCGATGGCCTGGCATTCGTTCGGCGGTTGGAAACGCTCACTTTTTGGCGGTTACCATGCCTACGGTGAGGAAGGTGTCCGCTTTTACACCCGATACAAGAGTGTGATGCAGCGCTGGTACGAGAACACCGCGCTCAGCGCCCAAGCACATGCCGCTGCCAATCATTTTAACATGCCGACTGTGTGATCAGCCTTAAATTCTAGATCTGACCAACATGACGTACAAAAGTCCGCTCTATGAAATGACGCAGACAACTCCCACTTGTCTGTGGAACGATTCGGCATCAATCGAGGAACTATCCTACTCGATCGAGCACGGCGCAGTGGGTGCCACTTGTAACCCGGTGATCGTGGTTGGAGTCCTTAAGAAAGAAATGGCGGACTGGAGAGATCGGATCCGCAGTTTGATTAACGAAATGCCGACCGCCACAGAAGACGAAATCGGCTGGCAAATCGTTCGGGAGATCTCGATCAAAGCCGCCAGTTTGCTGCAACCGATTTTTGAAAAGCAGAAGGGAAAGAACGGCCGGCTTTCGATTCAAACCGATCCACGGCTTTACCGGAACACGGCATCGATCGTGCAACAGGCCACCGAATTCACGGCGTTAGCTCCTAACATCATCGTCAAGATCCCAGTGACCCGAGCCGGTCTTCCTGCGATTGAAGAAGCCACCTATCGCGGCATCAGCATCAATGCAACTGTGAGTTTCACGTTGCCGCAGGCGGTCGCGGTGGCGGAAGCGGTCGAACGCGGATTGAAACGGCGCGAAGCCGAGGGAAAGGACATCTCCACCATGGGTCCGGTCTGCACTATCATGGTAGGACGGCTGGACGACTGGCTCAAAGCGGTGGCGGAGAAGGAGAGCATCACCGTCGATCCGGGTTATTTAGAGTGGGCCGGCGTAGCTGTTTTCAAGAAAGCGTATCAGATTTATCGCGAGCGCGGCTATCGACTCCGGCTGCTCTCAGCTGCGTTTCGCAATCACATGCATTGGAGCGAGTTCATTGGCGGCGACGTTGTGATCTCTCCTCCGTATGCCTGGCAGGTTCGTTATAACGCCAGCGACATACAGGTTGTCTCCCGAATTGATAAACCGGTTGAACCAAGAATTGTGGACGAACTGACGAGAAAGTTCGCCGATTTCCGTCGGGCTTTTCATGAGGACGGCCTGACGCCGGAAACCTTCGACTCATTTGGTCCGACTCGCCGGACTCTTCGGCAATTTATCGCTGGCTGTGGCGACCTGGGCGCGATCATCCGGGACTTCATGTTGCCGGAATGGTAGAGGGCGTTAACCGAGGGCCGGTAAGGGAGGCTCCGGTATGCGATGATCGCTAACAGGGTTTGACACTGTCCTTAATTTGTCGCGCACGGCGCCGAACGGCTGCCGAGCCGGTTCCCCTGGGGCGAAGGGCGCCCACCATCCATCCATTCGGCGAAATTGCGACCCACCCAGTTTCCATCTGGGAAGGTTGCGTCAGGGGTAAGCGGCTCGGCAGCGCTTTGGGGTGACTCGTTGGCGACCGAGAAAGCCTGACGCTTCGCGAAATATTTTAAGCGTTTGAGGGAGCCTCGCCTACCGGCGCTGGCCCATGGCAAACCACGGAGAATTCCCCGTCTTATTTCCCTGTCGCCGTCTGGTCCTTGGTTGCCTGGCTCTTCAAAACATCCCGGATCTCGCCGAGCAGCTTCTCCTCTGCCGACGGCTCTTTCGGGGCCGGTTGCCCGCGGAACCGATTCACCTGCCTGATCACAAGGAAAAGGACAAAAGCAATGATCAAGAATTCGAACACCGTGTTCAGAAAAGCGCCATAAGCCAACACTGGAATCCCTCTATCGGTCGCTTCCTTCAATGAGCCGGCCGGTTGTCCTGATAGGTTTAGAAAGAGATTCGAAAAGTCGACTCGACCCAGCAGCAGACCAATCGGTGGCATGATAATATTGTTCACTAGGGAATTGACTATCTTACCGAACGCTGCGCCGATGATGACGCCGATTGCCAGGTCGATTACCGACCCCTTCATTGCAAAGTCTCTGAATTCTTTGAGTAAGGGCATAGTCTAAGGATCGATGGTGTTGCTGGTTGTGGGATTCAAATATTTCTGCGACAAGGGCGCATCCTGCCGATGTCTCACGGGTTATATCTACGATCCAGGAGGGCAAAAATCACGCCTCGAATGACAGCGCTGATGGAATCGACGCATTGAATGGCAGATGATGATCTTCTCAGTCTGATCGCGCGTGCCCGGAAAAATGACGAGGTGGCAGCCAAGGCACTGATCGAGCTCACCTATCCGATCATTATCCGCATCGTCCGAAACCATTTGCCCCGCCGGGAACTGGAGGAAGACCTTAGCCAAGAAGTCTTCCTCAAGATTTTCTCGCGACTCCACCAGTTTCGGGCTGATATGCCCTTCGAACACTGGGTTTCGCGCATCGCGGTCAACACCTGTATCGACCAATTACGGAAACAAAAGATCCGCCC